>CAIRCM010000117.1 GCA_903877125.1 uncultured Acetobacteraceae bacterium
AGGGTATCTTCAGCGTCGGCGGGCATGGCAGATTCTGTCCGGGCATCGGGTATGGCGTCGAGAACCAAACCTTATGCGATTCCAGACGGTTGTGCCGTGCCTGCCAGCGAATCCCTGCTATGCGGTGAATAAGAGGGGTTAGAGCCGCCTGAGGCAATTGAGGTTGGGCGATCTGTGGCGCGGTAGCGTGAAGCAACCCGGCCGTGCGGTGGGAGAGCGACAATAATTCTTTTAATTCCTCGCGCCGGATGGAGAAGCGCGTCTTGCGAGGAGGCCCGAATCCTGCCGCGCTCAGCAACGCCGCTGCATCCACCATCGCTATTCGCAGGATCAGCGGATAATCCAAGGTCCAGGACGCCTCCATCACTTATCTGACCCAACGTCTCGCGAACCCGCCGCGCGGTCCAGCAACCGGCCCAAGGCCTCACCATGTTTCGTCAGGATTTTTTCGAGGATTCTGGCAAACCGGGATTAGGGATATCCAGCGTTACACCCTTTGCACGCGAATAATGGATCTGGATAAGGCCGCAGGCCACGATCAGGTAGGGTACGTAATCCAATAGGGCTTCCGTTACACCCGCCTGTAGTTGGTAGCCTAACCTGGCGCTCTCTTGGGCGGCGGCCAAAGCAGCTGCCAAACGATCCCCGCCGTTCAGTGCCATAGCAAATCCTTCTGGCAGAAAGGCTATTCCGTCCGACGCCAAAGCATCCTCTGCCTCCACCGCATCTTCACTATCGACAATGGCCTCGATCAACGAGGCCGAGGAGACCGAGTCGCCCAAAGACATGAGCCGCTGACGCTCGGCGGCGAGTGCGTCCCTGACGAACACCGTAGCCATGACAAAAAGTTCATCATCCGATACCGGCAAGGGGTGATCCTGTTACGTTATATTCGCTGATCCATATCCCGTAAGATATCCCGGCGATTTGGTCAATGTGCCGATCCGGTCGTGTAACGCACCATAACGCCAGGAAATTGAGATGAGGTCGGCATTTCTGGCTTCATATACAGCGGCTCCAAACGGAGCGTTGCGTGTCGCGCCATTTGCTCGTTGGCGATCGTATTCCGCAGCAGGGTATTGGGGGGCGCCTCTCGTACCGAGCGGATTCGTAACGCAATCCAAGACCGATAGTATAACACGTTGAAACGGGAGACTCCATGGCATCGACAATGCCGGTCTTCACATCGGTCCTCACCAAGGATGGCGCTCGTAAGCTGGGCCCAGTATCCTATCCCGCTGGGGCCGTCGGTTCGGCGGGCGGTATCAATGTCTTGAGGGAGCGCAACACATGGCGGAAGTCGCGGTTGTCGGCGCGGGCCTGATGGGGCACGCCCTGGCGTTGGTCTTTGCGTTGGGCGGCCACAAGGTACGCTTGACCGACAACAATCCAGTCAATCTGGAGCGCGCGCCGGGGCTGATGGCCACCGCATTGGCGACGTTGACGGAGAACGGGGAAGTCGATCCGTCGAAGGATCGGCAATGGCTGTCCCAGGCGGTGCGCTGCGTGCCGGACCTCGGCGAAACCGTGAAGGGTGCCACTGTCGTTATCGAGGCCGTGGTCGAACGCCCGGACGTCAAGCGGGCGGTCTACGGGCAGTTGGAAACGCTGATGGATCCCGATGCGATCCTGGCCAGCAACACCTCTAACCTCGACATCTTCCCTCTGGTGCCGTCGGGCCTCGCGAAGCGGACGATCATCGCCCACTGGTACACGCCACCCTATCTGTGCGACCTCGTGGACCTCTGCCCAGGACCGGAAACGGACCTCTCGGCCGTCACCGCCGTTCGCGACATGGTGGCCGCGATGGGCAAGGCGCCGGTGGTGTTCAAGCAGATGGTGCAGGGCTACGTCGCCAACCGGTTGCAGGCGGCGATGCAGCTGGAGGTATACCGCCTGCTCGATGAGGGGCTGGTGACGCCGAAGGACATCGACGACTCCGTGTTGCACGGCTTGGCGCTGCGCATCCCCATCCTCGGGATCATGGCCAAGGCCGATTTCACCGGCCTGCTGTTGATGCAGCAGGGGATGAAAAACCGTTCCTACACACCCCCCGAGCCGCGCGATCGCTCGGAAACGCTGGACGCGCTGATCGCCGAGGGACGCACGGGCGTGATGGCCGGCAAAGGCTACTTCGATTGGGGCGACAGCAGCCCGGAAGAATTATTCCGCGAGCGCGACCGCAAGCTGTTGGCGCTAAAACAGGCACTATGCAAAATCGGACCCATGGAGGGGAAATGATTTCCTACGATCTCGCCGGTAAAACGGCGCTTGTGACCGGCGGTGCCTCGGGCATTGGCTTCGCCACCGCCTCGATGCTGGCAAAATTCGGCTGCACCGTCGCGATTAATTTTCTGCCGGACGATCCGCGCGGGCCGGAAGCGGTGGACAAGCTGATCGATGCCGGGGGCAAAGCGATCATGGCACCAGGCAGCGTGGGCGACGCGGCCGATGCGCCGCGTATGGTCGAACAGGCGGTCAAGGACCTTGGTCGGCTGGACCTGCTGTTCGCCAACGCGGGCACACCCGGTACGCGCCACCGGATCGTCCCGGCGCAACTCGATCTGATCACCGAAGACCTTTGGCAGACGCTGTTGCAGGTCAATCTGCTGGGCGTCTTCCGCTGCGCCAAAGCCGCCGCGCCGGCGCTGAAAGCATCGAATGGCGCGATCGTGAGCACAGCCTCGATCGCCGGTCTGGGCCGGGCAGGCAGCAGCCTCGCCTACGGCGCGACCAAGGCAGGGGTCGTTAGCCTGACGCAAAACCTCGCTCGGGCGCTGGCGCCAGAGGTGCGGGTGAATGCGATCGCGCCGGGGGCGGTCGACAGTTCCTGGATGGTGGAATGGACCAACGAGGAACGCCAACAGTCGATCGAGCGGGCGCTGCTCAAACGCCGCTGCACCACCGACGATCTGGCCGAGGTCGTGCTGTTCCTGGGATTCGGCGCGGCGATGGTGACCGGGCAGACCATCACGGTGGATGGCGGTTTGACCCTGTAGATCTCGGTGTGAACGCGCGGTTCCTCGCGCAGTTCATCGTGGGTACAAAAAACGGGCCGGGGATCGCTCCCCGGCCCGCTGTTTCGTTGTCTCGGACGGGATCAGAACGTCCAGACGAAGTCGGAGCTGATGGTGAACGCGCCGGTATCCTTGCCGACGCCCGTGGTGGCGCTGCGGTTGAAGGGACGCACGCCATTCAGCGCGGTATCATAGCGAATTTCCGGGCGGATCATCAGCGTGCCCGGCAGTTTGAACGCATCGAGCGAAGGCTTGTAGGTCACGCCAAGCGTAATCGCGCCATACGTCACGCCGCTGTTGCCAGGGGCGCTGTATGCCGGCGTCAGCGCGTAGCCCGACAGCGCGGCGTTGAACGTGTTGTTGCCGGGGAAGGCGGCGACGAAGAAGTTCTTGGTGTCGCGGAACACTTCGAGACGCGCATTGAGGGTGACGTTGTCGTTCATGGCATAGCCGATGTACTGGGCGATGCCATAAGCCGACGCACCCTTCGCCGACGCACCGTTCGCTGTCGTGATGTTCGGGTTTTCGTCGTTGATGTAGTTCAGTTCGGTAATGAAGGTCAGCTGTTTGGTGGCCTTCCAGGTCACCACGACGTCGCCGATCTCACGGTTGTAGTTGTTGGCACCGACCACAGCGCCAGGACCACGGTTGGGGTTTTCCGGCCCGATATGCGCGAGCGCCAGCACCGTGAGGTCGCCGCCCATCATGTTGAGGCCGACACCGCCCATGAACGCCGCCGAACCGTTGTTGTCGCCGCTGCCGAACGTGGTGTTCACACCCGAATCGACGCCCGCGTAGAGATCGACGAGATCGGACGCGTGCCAGGTCAAATACCCGCCAGCGTGCTTCAACGGGATGCCGAAGTTGAAGATGTAGGAGTGCGTGTAGAACGAATTGGTCGACGGATCGATCGTTTCCGCGCCGATCGGCGTGGAATACAGGCCAACCTTGAAGTCGACGCCGCCCGACGTGAACCAAGGAGCGTGCACCAGCACGTTTGCTTCGACGAGATCGCCCTGAACCCGCGTGCCCGACTGGCCCTTGCCGAAATTCGCCCAACGGGTGTAGCGCGCGTCGGTGCCGATCATGCCCTGCAGCTTGAAGCCGAAGTCGTAACCGGTCGCCTTGGGGTCGAGCGGGCGCTGAATCGTCGCCAAAACCTGATTGAGCTGGAAGTCGTTCGACTTGTCGGTGAAGAGCTGGCCGAAATTGATGCCGTTCGCCGGGCTCGCGGTGTTGCCGACGATGCCGCCTTCGATCTGCAGGCCGAACGTGATGCCGTCCTGCCATTGCGCGGGCGCTGCGGGGGCGGCCGGCGCTGCCGGGGCCGCCGGCGCGGTCTGGGCGAACGCCGGGGCAGCGAACGGCATCATCGCCGTCGCGGCAACCAGAAGACGTTTCCCAGCGCGGGTGGTCTTGGTCATAGTGGGTTTCCCTTCGTAATGCGGACTTGCTCTGTCGAATGCCGAGGCGGTTGCTCTGGTATATGCACAACAAATGCTCTCTGGAAGAGCATATACCCGACTTTTTCGCGCCAGAGCGAAAAAAGGAGGCGCCATGGATACGGCGCCTCCCTCAAGTGTTGCCTATTAAAGCACCTGTTCGCCGTGCAGGACGATGTCCAGGCCTTCCCGTTCCTCTTCCTCGGTGACACGCAGACCCACCAGGGCCTTGACGATGTAGAGGATCACAAGCGTGCCGACTCCGCTGTAGACGATCGTAGCGGCAACGCCCTTGCACTGAATGATCAGCTGCGCGAGGCCGCCCGGGCTGCCGTCCGGAGAAGCGTCGGTGGCCGACAGCGGGCCGTAGGACAGCAGGCCCGTCAGCAGCGCGCCAACGATACCGCCAACCCCATGCACGCCGAAGGCGTCGAGCGAGTCGTCATACCCAAGCATGTGCTTCAGGCTCGTAGCCGACCAGAAGCAGATGACGCCGGCGGCGACGCCGATGATGATCGAACCACCCGGCAGAACGTAGCCGGAGGCGGGGGTAATCGCCACGAGACCGGCAACCGCGCCGGAGATCGCGCCGAGGACCGAAGGCTTGCCCTTGGTGATCCACTCCGCGAACATCCAGCCCATCGCCGCCGCGGCGGTCGCGATCTGGGTCACGGTCATCGCCATACCCGCACGGCCGTTGGCCGCCACCGCGGAACCGGCGTTGAAGCCGAACCAGCCAACCCACAGCAGGGAGGCGCCGATCACGGCGTAACCCAGGTTGTAGGGGGACATGTTGGCGGTGCCGTAGCCCTGCCGCTTGCCGAGAACCAGCGCACACACCAGGCCGGCGATGCCAGCGTTGATATGCACGACGGTGCCGCCGGCGAAGTCGAGCACGCCCAGCTGGTTGGCCCAGCCCGACGGCGCCCACACCCAATGCGCGACCGGCGCATAGATGAACAGCGACCACAGAACAATGAAGATGCACAGGGCGGAGAACTTCATGCGATCGGCGAAGGCACCGGCGATCAGCGCCGGGGTGATGATCGCGAACGTCATCTGGAACATCATGTAGACGGTTTCAGGGATCGTCGTCGTCATGTCGGCGACGTCCTTGATGCCGGACGCGAGGTTGAACGCCTGGGTGTCGTTACCCTTGACGATGAACCCCTCGATCCCCTTCAGCATGAGCCTGGAGAAATCGCCCATGTATGGCGTGCCTGGTGTGAAGGCGATGCTGTACCCCGCGATCGTCCAGACCAGCGTCACGATGCAGCAGATCGCGAACGACTGCATCATGGTCGCGAGTATGTTTTTCTTGCGGACCATCCCGGCATAGAACAGCGCGAGGCCGGGGATGGTCATCAGCAGCACCAGCGCGGTGCTGGACAGCATCCAGGCGGTATCGCCGGAGTCGAGCTTCGGCGGGCCAGCCGGGGCAGCGGCCGGGGGGGTGGTGGGGG
>CAIRCM010000118.1 GCA_903877125.1 uncultured Acetobacteraceae bacterium
GGCTGCTCTCTCCCGTCATGGCCCGGCTTGTCCGGGGCACCTATCCCGGTACCAGTGCCGCTTGAGGTGGCCCGGACACGCCGGGCCATGACGGGGGGGGAGGGCCTTTGTCCACCTGTCGTGACGGGGGGGAGGCGCCTTTGTCCGTCTGTCGTGACGGCAGCGGGAAAATCCCCATACCGCGCCATCGCGTGCGCCATCCCCGGCGTATCCGCGATCGCCGCCCGCGCGGCCATCCCGAACGCGGCAAACCGAGCGGTCAGATCCCGCAGCATCGCTGTTTCGCCGCCATGCAGATGCGTGCTGCCGGTCACGTCGATCCAGATCCCATCGGGCGGATCGGGCGAGGCCAGCGGCGCATACCGCAGGCACCAGGCGGCCATCCGGCGCAAAGCCTCGGCCTCGGCCTCAGGCTCTGCCGGGCAGATCGCCAATTCCGGCACCAGCACCCGAGCCTGCGCCAGCGGCATGCCTGGCCGCAGCCCCAGCTTCACTGCCGTCGCATCCGTCGCCGCGACCACCTGCTGCCGCCCGTCGCTCCCGGCGGTTACCAGCGGTGTACCTTCAGGCGCGTCGCTGCCCTGCTGCCGCAGCCGATCCGTCGGCAAAGTCGGGAACCAGATGGATACGACCCGTCGCATCGCAAGCCTCCGTTATCCACGTTCCAGTTTCGCCGCCCCGGCAGCGGGTCAGCGTCAGTCGCCAATGTGCCGGCCCCAGCCCTGCCACTGCCGGCGCATGTGGCAGAGCGGGCGGGGAGGGCAGGGCGGCCACCTGCCAACGCGTCATCGCCGCTGTCGGCTCCATCAGCGCGGGATCGTCGAACTGTCGGCTGCGGCGCAGCGCGATGGCCAGCATCCCGGTCTGCTCCGCCGCCAACTGTAACCGGCGGGAGGCGATCAGGCTGAATCGCCCCGCGATTTCCCCCACCACGGCGGCGAGGCCTTGGTGACGCAGCCCTTCCTCCATCGTCGCCAGCACCGCCTTTCCGGCTTCGGCGAACACCACCCGGTCCGGATGCAGCCCGGCTCCGGCAAGTCCGGGGGCGAACAGATCCGCCTGCGCCAGCACCCAGAGCACCGGCCCTTCCATCCGAGCGAGGATTCCCGATGTCAGCAGCGTGGCGGCGGCACCGTGTTCGGTATCCGGCCCTGCCCCGGCGATTTCATGCAGCGCCCCCAGCGCCAGCCCGCCATTTGGCAGGGCGGCATCGATTTCCGCCGCACCCATGGATACGGTTTTCCCCACCGCCATGGCCGTCCCGCGTTCGATCCGTGCGATCTGGGCGCGCAATTCGTCCAGGCGGGCGTGGGAATTTAAGAACATAATAGGAACTTAAGGCCAGCCACCCCCGGAGTCGAGTCGGAAATACCGCTCGCGCGCCACCCCGCCAGCGGTAAACTGCCGACCAACCGGAGGAAGACCGCCATGCTCCCACAAGCCGCCGATTTCCGCGCCGAGGCCGATGCCTTGCACGAACTGCTGGCCACGCTCACCGACGCCGACTGGGCTCGTCCAACGCTGTTCAAGCGTTGGACGGTCAACGACATCGTCCAGCACCTGCACGCCGGAGATCTGATGGCCGCCGCCTCGGTCGCCGGCGAAGACCCATTTCGAAAAATGCGCGCCGAGATTCAGCAGGCCCGCGACAACGGCCTGACCCGCGTGGAGGAGACCCGCCAGCGCCTGGGCAACCCCACCGGCAAACGCCTGCTGGACATCTGGCTCGCCAAGGCCGTCTCCCTGAGCGACGCTTTGTCCGTGCTCCCGCCCGACACCCGCCTGAAATGGGCCGGCCCCGACATGGGCGTGCGCATGTTCGCCACCGCCCGCCAAATGGAAACCTGGGCGCACGGTCAGGCGATCTACGACCTGATGGGCGCCTCCCGCGCGCCCACCGACCGCCTGCGCAACATCGCCGAGATCGGCGTGCGCACCTACGGCTGGACCTTCGTCAACCGTGGCCAGGACGTGCCCGGCCCGGCGCCTTATGTGCGGCTGACCGCCCCCTCCGGCGGTATTTGGGAATGGAACGACCCCAGCCCTGACAACAGCGTGGAAGGCAGCGCCCTGGAATTCTGTCAGGTCGTCACCCAGACCCGCAACGCCGCCGACACGGCGCTTCTATCGACCGGCCACCCCGCGCGGGCATGGATGCGCCTCGCCCAATGCTTCGCCGGCCCGCCCGAGGACCCGCCGCCACCCGGTGCCCGCCACCCCGCCAAGCCTTGACACCCCCGCCCCCCGCCGAAAGGATCGCCCCGCTTTATCCAAAAAGGAGTTCGCATGACGGTTCTACCGCTCGAGGGCGTCACGGTCCTCGAATTCACCCATACCGTCATGGGGCCGTCCTGCGGCGTCGTCCTGGGCGATCTCGGCGCTGACGTGATCAAGGTCGAGCCCGCCCCCAACGGCGACCACACCCGCAACCTCCGCGGCTTCGCCAGCGGCTTCTTCTGCTATTTCAACCGCAACAAGCGCGGCATCTGCCTGGACCTGAAGTCCGAGTCGGGGCGCACCATCGCCCTCGACCTCGCCCGCAATGCCGATGTCCTGATTGAAAACTTCGGCCCCGGCACCATGGACAAGCTCGGCATGGGCTGGGACGCGGTGCACGCGGCCAACCCGAAACTGATCTACTGCGCGATGAAGGGCTTCCTGCCCGGACCTTATGAGCACCGCCCGGCGCTGGACGAAATCGTGCAGTACATGACCGGCCTGGCCTATATGACCGGGCCGCCCGGACAGCCCTTGCGCGCCGGCAGCTCGGTCGTCGACATCATGGGCGGCGTGATGGGGGTGATCGGCATCCTCGCGGCGCTGCGCCAGCGCGACAAGGATGGTCTCGGTCGGAAGGTCACCAGTTCGCTCTACGAGTCCTGCGCCTTCCTGGTCGCCCAGCACATGGCCGGAGAGGCCGCGACCGGCGTCAAATCGCCGCCGATGCCCGCCCGCAGCGGCGCCTGGGGCATTTATGAGACGTTTGCAACCAAGAACGGAGAAAAACTTTTCATCGGAATTACCTCCGACAACCACTGGCGCAGCTTCTGCAATTACTTTGGCTGCCAGCAGTTGCTGACCGATCCGCGCTTCCTGACCAACCCCGAACGCGCGACCAACCGCAACGAACTCCGTCCCTACGTGACCGAGATCGTGGCGCGCCACGACATCGACTCGCTGTGTAAGATCATGGATGAGATCAACATTCCCTTCTCCCCCGTACGCACCCCATCCGATCTGTTCGACGATCCGCAACTCAACGCCCATGGCCGCATGATGAGCGTCCGCATGCCGCACGGCGGCAGCGCCAATCTGCCGGGAACGCCGATCTGCTTCGATGACGAGGCCCCTGGTCTGCGTCTCCAGCCCCCCCTCGCCGGCGAGCATACGGACTCGATTCTCGCCGCGCTCGGTTACGATGCTGAAAAAATCGCCGAACTGCGCGCGGCAAAATCCGTGCGTTGAAGGCCGATCAGGTGCCTGCTTCGACCCTCGGAGCAGTTTGCTCTGGGGGGGAGGACGTTGATTCGAAATGTTTTCTAAAAAAATAAACAACCCATGGTTGTTCCAAATCGCCCGACCCGGGTGAAAACGGCAGGTTAGATAAGATCGAGCCGCTGTTCTCTGTGGGGCTTGCCTCAAGTCTGGGAACCGGATAGATTTTTGACGCAATCGACGATTAGCATGCTTCTTAACCCCTCTTATTCACCGCATAGCAGGGATTCGCTGGCAGGCACGGCACAACCGTCTGGAATCGCATAAGGTTTGGTTCTCGACGCCATACCCGATGCCCGGACAGAATCTGCCATGCCCGCCGACGCTGAAGATACCC
>CAIRCM010000119.1 GCA_903877125.1 uncultured Acetobacteraceae bacterium
GCTAGACAACGCGACCCAACCCCCGCCGCCCCCAAACGTCATGGCCGGGCCTGTCACGGCCACCTCTCGCGGCACCCACGCCACACGCCTTCGCACCCGCTCGACACCGGCGACCCAACCCCCGCCGCCCTCAAACGTCATGGCCGGGCCTGTCCCGGCCACCTCTCGCGGCACCAACGCTGCACGCCTTCGCACCCGCTCGGCAACGCGACACAACTCCCGATAGAAACCTATTGACGCGATGCATTTGATCGTTCATGATACGTTCATGGACGACAGCACCTCCACCCATCCGGCGACCGACGCCGCACCGCCAAGGGAAACATCCCCCAAGGCCGGGCCGTCGAACCCGTCGATGGCCGCGGCGCTGCTCAACGTCATCCGAACCCTCATCGATTTCGGCCAAAAACGCCTCGCCGCCATCCAGGCCCGCCAACTCAGCACCCACGAAGTCCACGACACCGGCCACGCCTTCGGCACCTTCAACCTGTCCGTCATCGTCGCCCGCATCATGCGTGGCCTGCGCCTCGCCACCGCGCTGGAACAGCGCGTCATCACCGCCGCCGCTCGGAGTGCACACCCCAAACCGTCCCCCAAGCCCCGCACGCCGAGCCCTAAACCTCCGTCGCGCCGCCCGAAACTGTCGGAACAGGACGACATCGCCGCGCTGCTCGCACGTATGCCGACCGACCGGGAAATCGCCGCGATGGTCCGCCGCCGCCCGATCGGCCAAATCCTGGACGATATCTGTGCCGACCTCGGCATCGGCCCCGGTCAGCCACAGTGGCAGGAACTGTGGCGCCAACTGCGGCCGGCCATCGCCGCCAATCGCGGCAACGCCACAATCCAGTTCACCCGAGCCTACCAGCGCGCCATCGCCGCGTATCGGGAAGTGACCGACGGCATCGCGCCCAACTGGACGTTCTATGCCGTCCCGGAACACCTATCCCAAACCACCGGTCCGCCCATCCCCGCGGGAACCTGAGCCGACCCGACCGGGGCCGCTTCGCGGCAGCCCCGCGATACCTGATTCCCACCCAGCATCCCTACCGCTCCACCCACAACCCCCTTGCCCGCGTGAGACAGACCGCCGGGTCCGGGGAAAACTTCGCCGCATGCAATGCGACCGCCGCGGTGCCGATCACCGTCGCCTCGCCCCCCGGATCCCGCCGCTCGCCTCGCCAGACCGCCACCATCTCCGCCGGCGTCGTGCTCCCCGGCTTCCCGGCATCGTCCAGCGCCGGCCAGACCCGCTCACCGGCCGGCGTCGTCACCACCAACGGCTTGACCCCGCTCCACTCCGCTTCCCCACCGCCGCCTTTCAACACCGATACATCGCGCCCCAGCAGCGTGGCTGTGCCGGTATGGACGGCGATGTATGCGGGGTGAAACACCCCATCGACCCCGCCCCGCGCATCCGCCGGGTTCAACAGCCGCCCGACCGTGTTCAACGGCGACCGCAATCCCAGCACCCCCCGCAATGCCAGCAGTTCCCCAAGCGCCGGGTTCAACGTTTCCAAGGACAGAAACGCAAACCCGCCCTCCAGCGCACCAATCCCCGGCGCCACTCCCAGCAACCCCAACGACTCGACCAACGGCACCCGCCCCGGCCCCTGCAACGGCCCATGCATCAACACCCGCAACCCAGCCCGAGCCACCAGCAAAGCCGCCAACAAATACCAAGGCAGCCCCCTGGTCCGCCCATCCGCGTAGCTCGGCCAATCCAGATCGACCGTCGAGGACAACGCCAGCGGCAATCCCGCGTGATCACGAGCGGCCTCCACCAGTCCCGCCATCTCCTCGATCGCCTCGCCGCGATACCGCAGCAGCATCAGCATCGCGCCCACCTGTTCCCGCGTCGCTTCCCCACGCAGGACCATCCCCAACGCATGCCGTGCCTCCGCCCGCGTCAGCGACCGCGACTTGCCCGGCCCACGCCCGAGAATGCGCACGTACGGCGCGAAATCATGAGTATCGGTGGCGACGCGTGGGGGAGGAATATCGGACATGCCTCCCGGTTTACGGCTGTCGCGGCCCCGAGAGAATGAATTTTTTACCCGAAGTCACCAAGGTGCCGTCGGAACCCGCCCTTCCTTAAAACATCCGCTCCCCCCCATTCACATGAATCACCTGCCCCGTAACGAAGCCCGCCCCCGCCAGATACGTGCAGGCATCGGCGATATCGTCCACCACCCCAATCCGCCGCACTGGAATGCTCTTGACCTTCTCCCCATACCCATCCCGAAAATGCGGATACTGAGTCAGATCGCGCGTCGTATCGATCACCCCCGGCGCCACGGTATTCGCGGTGATCCCGAACGGGCTGAACTCGACCGCGATCGCCTTCGACAGCGCGAAGACCCCCGCCTTGCACGTCACATTATGTGCTCGATTGGGAATGACCGCCCAACCGTCCTGACCCGAAATATGAATAACCCGCCCCCAACCCTTCTCCTTCATCCGCGGCAAAACCGCCCGAGCCAGATAGAACGAGGCGCTGAGATTCGAATTGATGATCCGCTGCCATTCCTCGATGGAAATATCCATGAACGGCGTGTGCAACCGGGTCGACACATTGGAAACGGCGATATCGACACTGCCGAATGTCGCATGCGCCTGATCCACCATCGCCTGCACCGCCGCGGGATCGCCGACATCGGCCAGCACAGCCAAGGCCCCCACACCCAACGCCCTGGCCTCTGCCGCAACCGTCTCGATCGCGTCCTTGTTACGGTGCCCGTTGACCACCACATTCGCCCCCATCCGGGCAAACGCCAGAATAACCGCTCGACCGATATTCTGACCCGATCCGGTCACCAGCACGGTCTTCCCGGCAAAACGATCCGTTGTCATGACGCTCTCCTCCTGTTCCGGTACACGCTAAAGCGTGATCGCCAGAGGTGGAACCACACGGCGGCGTGAATCACGCGATCAAACAAAGATTTCTAGCAGGCTGCTGAAAAACTGGTCGTTGAGGGCTGCTGAGCGAATTTTTGTGCAGGAAAGGACAAAGCGAAGCCACGATGGTGTCCCATCGTGGCGAGTTTTGGACGAATCCTGCGCGGAAAGGCGCCGGCAGACCGACCGATCCAGTTTTTCAGCAGCCTGCTAGAGCGCCCACGCGTCAGACCCGGGCGTCACCGATAAGCCAGCAACACCACGACCGCACACGCCAATGCCGCCGAAAGCACCTGCCAGAACAACAACGGATTGCGCTCGATCAGCGACGGCGCCGGAGCATTGACGAAATCCGGATTGGGGTGCCGTAAATCATAAGTGAATTCAGATAGTTCGCCATACCGCCGAGCGGGATCGGCCTGCACCGCCTTGCGCAGCGCCCCATCGATCCAGATCGGCAATGGCGGGCTCGCCGGCCGGTAGCGCACTTTCCGCTGTTGTGACGCGGTGCGCGCCTGCGCCATCGCCGCGCCATAGGGCAGGGCGCCCGTCAGCATCTGATAAGCGATCGCCCCGACAGAATAGAGATCGGATCGCGTGGTCGATTCCGATCCGGCCAGACATTCCGGCGCGGTATACTGCACCGTCCCCAGAACCTCATCCCGTTCGGCCGCGGCCTCGGCCACCCCCGCGATACGGGTCGATCCGAAATCGATGATTTTCACCGTTCCGGCCGTGTCGATCATGATGTTGTCCGGCCGCAGATCCTGATGCAGCATTTCCAGCCGGTGAAACGCCCGCACCCCCGCCGCGATCTGCTCGACGATGCCGCGTACCGTTTCCAGCGATGGCGCGGGGTTGTCGGTCATCCACTGCCGCAACGTCTGCCCCTCCACGAATTCCATGGCGGTATACAGAAAGTTGCGCTTGCGTGCCGGCGGCCGAGGCTTCAGCACATGCGGATTGTCGATCCGCCGTGCCACCCATTCCTCCATCATGAAGCGTCGCAGATATTCGTTGCCGTCCCGCAATTCGATCGAGGGCATTTTTACCGCCACCGTCTCGTTGGTTTCGCTGTCGGTCGCCAGAAATATATGGCTGCGGCTGCTGGCATGGATTTGCCGCTGGATCAGATACCCATCGAACATGTCCCGAGCCTGCGGCAGCGGCGGCGCCGGCAGATCGATCGATTGTTGCAGCACATCCTGCGCCGCGCCGTCCGGCAGTGCCTCGATCCGCACGATCTGCACGGTCAGATTGTCGGTGCTGCCACGGTCATGCGCCTGCTGCACGATCGCCCGTGCAGCGATATCGAGATCGCTGCCGATCGCGGCAACGACCCCGGCGGCGGAAACGTGCTCGTAAACCCCATCGGTCGCCAGAACAAAAATATCCCCAGGCTCCAGTGGCGCCGCCAGATAATCGATCTCGACCTGCGCGTTCACTCCCAGTGCCCGACCGAGGTAGCTCTCCTCCGACGAAACGAAAACCCGGTGATCGGCCGTCAGTTGTTCCAGCGACTGACCCGCCACCCGGTAAACCCTGGCATCGCCGACATGAAAAATATGCGCGGTCCGCGATTTCAGGATCAGCACGGTCAACGTGCAGACAAAGCCCCGATCCTTGTCATACGGGAACCGTCCCCGCCGCGATTGTGCGTGCAGCCACGAATTGGTCGCCGCGATGACCCGCTGTGCCGAGGTTTTCACCGACCACGATTCCGACGTGCAATAATAATCCGTCAGGAACCCTTTGACCGCCGACTCCGCCGCCACACCGCCGACATCGCTGCTGCTGATCCCGTCGGCCAGCGCGACCGCGACGCCTTTCAAACCCAGCACGGGGGGATCGGGGAGGATGGCGCCGTGAAAATCCTGCTGAATTTCCTTGCGACCTTTATCCGAGGACTGGCCGATCGAAAGTTTCAGCTCGCGCGCCATCCCTCTCCCCGATCGGGATCAGCCCATCGACCGCTTCGGCGCTGTCCTCACATGCGTCGCGTAGAGCGTCAGCCCGGTGAACGCAATGCCACCGACGAGATTGCCCAGCACGGTGGGAATTTCGTTCCAGATCAAATAATCGAGGACGGTGAATTTGCCCCCGAGCAGCAGACCCGCCGGAAACAGGAACATGTTCACGACAGAATGCTCGAACGTCATGAAGAAGAACAGCATGATCGGCATCCACATCGCCAGCACCTTGCCGCTGACATGGGTGGAAATCATCGCGCCAACCACGCCGGTCGACACCATCCAGTTGCACAGCATGCCACGGATGAACAGCGTCAGCATGCCCGCCGCCCCATGTGCCGCATAACCAACGGTCCGGTTCGCGCCGATCTGCCCGATCACCTGCCCGACCTTGTCCGCTTCCGTCGTGAAGCCGAACGTAAAGACGATCGACATCATCAGTGCCACGGTAAATGCCCCGGCGAAATTGCCGATGAACACCAGCCCCCAGTTCCGCAGCACACCGCCGATCGTCACCCCCGGGCGCTTGTCGATCAGCGCGAGCGGGCAGAGCACGAAAACCCCAGTCAACAGGTCGAACCCGAGCAGATAGAGCATGCAGAAACCGATGGGAAACAGCGCGGCACCAACGATGGGCACGCCGGTTTGCACATTCACGGTCACCGCGAACACCGCCGCCAGCCCCAGGATCGCCCCGGCCATATAGGCTCTGATGATCGTGTCGCGGGTCGACATGAAAATTTTCGACTCCCCGGCATCGACCATTTTAGTGACGAATTCAGCAGGTACCAGATAAGACATCGATAGGCTCCTTGATTAAACCAATGCCGCCAGCGGCTTGAATTCCGCGGCGTCCACACCCCCGCTGGCACGTTCCGCCCAGGGATCGTCCTGCAGGAAGCGCTGCGCATGCAGGAGTTTTTCGTACAGCGCCCGCCGCCCGGCAGCGTCTTCGACGATGCGTCCGCGCACATATCCGATGCCCACACGCTCGATCCACGGCGCGGTCCGATCCAGATAGCGCGCCTCCTCCCGATAGAGTTGCATGAAGGCCGCGCAGTATTCCAAAACCTCGGCCTCCGTCGCGACATGGCAGAGCTTGTCGGTGCCGCGCAGTTCGATGCCCCCATTGCCGCCGACCAACAGATCGAAACCGGATTCGACGCAGACCACGCCGAAATCCTTGATCGACGCCTCGGCACAGTTCCGCGGACAGCCCGACACCCCCATCTTGAATTTGTGCGGCGTCCAGTTGCCCCAGGTCAGCCGCTCCAGTTGCTTGCCCAGCGATGTCGAGTCCTGCGTTCCGAACCGGCACCATTCCAGCCCGACACAGGTCTTCACCGTGCGCAGACCTTTCGCATAGGCGTGACCCGACACCAGCCCGGCCGCGGTCAAGGCGCCCCAGACCGCCGGCAGATCGGCTTTCTTGATCCCATAGATGCCCAGACGCTGCCCGCCGGTGATCTTGATCTCCTTGACGTCGTACTGGCGCGCGACATCGGCAATGGCGGAAAGTTCCCCCGCCGTCGCCGTTCCGCCCCACATCCGCGGAATAACCGAATAGGTCCCATCCTTCTGGATATTCGCATGTGCCCGTTCGTTGATGAACCGGGACCGCGAATCGTCCTGGTACTCACCCGGCCAGGCGCACAACAAATAATAATTCAGCGCCGGCCGGCAGGACGCGCAGCCATCTTCGGTCTTCCAGGCCAATGCGCGGCGCACCGCGTCCTGCGTTTTCAGCTTCTGTTTCAGGATTTGCGCCCGCACCTCTTCATGCGTCTGATCGGTGCACTTGCAGACCGTCGGGATCGACGGGCCGGAAACCTCCACGCCCAAGGTCGCCGCCAGCAACTGCCGCACCAACGGGGCGCAGGACCCGCACGACGCCGAGGCCTTGGTGTGCGCTTTCACCGCATCGTAACTGTCCAGACCTTTGCTTCTGATCGCGTCCACGATCGTGCCCTTGCAGACACCGTTGCATCCGCAGACCTGCATGTCGTCGGGCATCGATCCCACGTCGGGCCCAGCCGCCACCCCGCCCGTCGTCGCCGCCTGCCCCAGGATCATCCGATCCGCGATGTCCGACACATCCGTCCGCCGCCGGATCAGATCGAAATACCAGGCACCGTCGGTCACATCGCCGTACAGCACGGTGCCCACCACCTTGCCGTCGCGCATCACCAGTTTTCGGTAAGCCCCGCGCCGCGCATCGCGCAGCACCACCTCATCCTCGTCCTCCCCCGCCGCCAGCTGCCCGGCCGAATAAACATCGATCCCCGTAATTTTCAGCCGCGTCGCCGTCGCCTGCGCCGCGTAGATCAACGTGTCGCCCCCGGCCAGATGATGCGCGCAGACCCGAGCCATATCCCAGATCGGCGCGACAAGACCGACCACCGCGCCACGATGTTCCGCGCATTCGCCCACCGCGAAGATATCGGGGTCGGAGGTGCCCATGTTGTCGCCAACCACGATGCCCCGGTTCACCTCCAGCCCTGCCGCCCGAGCCAACGCGATATCCGGCCGGATCCCGATGGCGACAACCACGAGGTCGGCTGGCGCCGCCCGCCCATCCGCCAGCTTGATGCCGGTCACGCGGTCGGTGCCGGTCACCTCCTCGGTCTGACCGTCGGTGAAGAAGGCGATGCCGCGTTCCGTGAGGTCGCGTTGCAGCAGCTTGCCGGCGGCTTCATCCAGTTGCCGTTCCATCAGCGTCGGCATCAGATGCACCACGGCAACGTCCATGCCGCGCCGCTTCAACCCCCACGCCGCCTCCAACCCCAACAACCCCCCACCGATCACCACCGCGCGCCGATACCGCTCGGCAGCCGAAATCATCGTGTCCACATCCGCGATGTCGCGAAACGCGCAAACCCCGGGCAGATTCAGCCCCGGAATGGGCGGCACGATCGGGCGGGAGCCCGTCGCCAGCAGCAGCCGGTCGTATGGCACCGTCAGCCCCGAGGCCGCTGTCACGGTCCGCGCCTTCGGATCGATCCCCGTCACCGGGTCGCCGGCCCGCAACACGATATCGTTATCCTCGTACCACGCGCGTGGATTGATAACGATGTCGTCAACCTGTTTTTCCCCGGCCAGCACCGAGGACAGCATGATCCGGTCGTAATTCGGATGCGGTTCAGCACCGAAGACCGTGATCTCGTAACGGGCGGGATCGAGTTTCAACAATTCCTCGACCGTGCGCATGCCGGCCATACCATTGCCGACGACAACGAGGCGTTCGCGAGCGGAACCAGACATTGGCCACCATGATCGGGTCGGCGCACCGCCTTTGGCACGCGAGATTGACCGGCGTCTCGACCACCCCTCGCCGCCATTGCCGAGGATGCGGGGCCTCGCGCCGCGGCGCGGGCCAAATCCAACTACGCAATCGCTATGCCAGCCAAAATGGCCCGATTTTACCGGTGGCGACGTCCCTGGTGGTTAAAACATAGGCGGATCGCCCGTATTGCGCGCAGCTTCAACCAACGGTGCAAAGCCGATCTGGATCGTCCATGCGGTCCGAACGTCGCATGAACGATCCGCAATCCGCCTCACGAAAATATGCGCGCGAGGGGTGATCCACATCACGCCTCCGAAGCGTAATGTCTCCTAGGAATCGGGACGAACGGAGGCCCATCATGAACCCTTTCCAACAAAGCCCGGCGGCCATGCTGTTGCGGGATCAGTTCCAGGCGCTCGACAGCATCAGTGCCGAACTGGCACTCGATGAGGAACGTCAGCGCCGCATCCTGTTGATCGATCGGCAGGCTTGGCCGCAATGGGCGCGCTTCCTGCGCAACGGTCCGCTACCGGCGCAACCCGCCGTGCCCGTGATGCTGCGCCGGCTCGCCGCCGCGACCTTCCGCCTCGCGTCGGTCGCGGAACGGCACGCCCACTAAGGCAACGCGCAAAAATTACCGCTCCAAGTCGCGGCGGTCTCGTTACATCGTCATGGCCCGGACGAGCCGGGCCATGACGATTTGGGAGTGGTCGGCCGACTCGTTTAATTTTGCGCGTTGCCTAAGGCAGCGTCGGCAAATAAGTGCGCCAACCTGCCGACAAAGCTGCCGCTCAAAACAAAGATTTAGGGCCTGTTCGAACCGCTGCATCGACTTGATTATCTTCGAACAGGCCCTAAAACAACGAATACCCGCCGTCGATCACGAACGTATCGCCGGTGTGATACCGCGACGCCGAGCTCATCAGATACACCGCGATGCCGCCGAAATCGTCGCCGGTGCCCCAACGCCGCATCGGCACCCGCGGTAATACTTTCGTTTGAAACCCTGTCGTCGCCACCGCGTTGGCCGTCATATTCGTCTCGATCCAACCCGGCAAAATCGAATGCGCCCGAATCCCGTAACGGGCGAATTCAACCGACATCGCCTTGACCATCGAGATCATGCCGCCCTTGGTCGCCGCGTAGTGCTCGCTCCGCGGCGCCGCCTCGATCGCCGCCAGGGACGCGGTGCCAACCAGCACGCCCTCGGTCTTCGTCGTCACCATATGCCGCGCCGCCGTGCGGAAGGTGTAGAAAGCCCCGTCGAGGTTGACCCGCGTCACCCGGTGCCATTCCTCCGACGTCATTTCCATGAAGGTGTGCCCGCCACGCCCGGACACCCCGGCATTGGCGAAACACCCGTCCACCCGGCCCATCGTCTTCACGGTCTCGGCGAACGCCTGCTCCACCGCGGCCTCGTCCCCGACATCGCATGCCAGCGTCAGGATATGCCGGCCAGTCGATTTCAGCTCTTCCGCCGCCGCGGCATTCTTGCCCGCGTTCGTGCCCCAGATCGCGATATCGCCGCCTGCCTGCGCGATGGCACGCGCCATCCCAAGGCCGATGCCGGAGTTACCACCGGTGATCAACGCGACTTTCCCGGTGAGGTCGAAAGGACTGTAGGGCATGGAACGTCTCCTCTATAGAAGTTCGATCTAACCTCGGAGGACACCATGCTGCAAACCACCATCGCCGGCAGCCTGCCGAAGCCAGCCTGGCTCGCCGAAACCGGCAAGCTCTGGCCCGAATGGCGCGCCGCCGGTGCGGACCTCGCCGAGGCCAAGCGCGACGCCACGCTTCTGGTGCTGAAGCTGCAGGAAGATGCCGGCATCGACATCGTCACCGACGGCGAACAGTCCCGCCAGCATTTCGTCCACGGTTTCCTCGAACGCGTGGCCGGAATCGATTTCGCCCACAAGGTGGAAATGGGAATCCGCGCCGATCGCTACAAAGCCATGGTCCCCGTCGTGACCGGCCCGCTGCATCTGACCGGCCGCGTGCACGAAACCGAGGCCAAAATCGCCCGCGCCCACACCGCCAAAAAGCTGAAATTCACCCTGCCTGGCCCGATGACCATCGTCGATACCATCGCCGACCGGTATTACGGGGACAAGGTGAAGCTCGCGATGGCCTTCGCCGAATTGCTGAACCAGGAGGCGCTCGCCCTCCAGGCCGATGGCGTCGACGTCATCCAGTTCGATGAACCCGCCTTCAACGTCTACATGGACGAAGTCTCGGCCTGGGGAATCGCCGCCCTCCACCGCGCCGCCCAGGGCCTGACCTGCACCACCGCCGTGCATATCTGTTACGGCTACGGCATCCAGGCCAACATCGACTGGAAGGGAACCCTGGGATCGGAATGGACGCAGTACGAAAAAACCTTCCCCGCCCTCGCCGCCAGCAATATCGACCAGGTGTCGCTGGAATGCCGTAACGCCCGCGTGCCGATGCATCTCATGACCCTGCTGGCCGGCAAGGACGTGCTGGTCGGCGTCATCGACGTCGCCAACGACGCCATCGAAACGCCGGAGCAGATCGCCAATCTGATCGGCGAGGCGATGAAATACGTCGCCAAGGAGCGCATCGTCGCCTGCACCAATTGCGGCATGGCGCCGATGCATCGCGACATCGCCGCGGCCAAGCTCGCGGCGCTCGGCGCCGGGGTGGCGCTGGCGCGCCAGAAGTTCGGCTAAGTCCGGCCGCCCCGCGGCGGTTGATCCAGATCAATGACTGGCATGCCGGCGCAATATATTCAGCTTTTCATATCTGTTTAGACGGATATGGAGGCTTCCCATGCTCACGCAAAAAGCTTGGTCCCCTTACGTGGCCGGGATCGTCATCGGCCTGCTGCAAATCCCTGCATTCCTCATCATCGAAACCGCGCTCGGCGCCTCGTCATCTTACGTGACGGTCGGCGGCGTGATCGCGTCCTGGATCGATCCATCGGTCCTCAAGATCGATTACGTCGCGCGCCACGTCGCCGAGACCGGCAAGAATTGGTGGCAAGTGGGGCTGGTCGCCGGTGTCGCCATCGGCGCATTCTTGTCGATGAA
>CAIRCM010000120.1 GCA_903877125.1 uncultured Acetobacteraceae bacterium
ACCGCCGCCCCCCATCGTCCCCAGTTGACGCCGCTTGGCGTCACCCCCATCGGCGCTGCCTCACCGGCCGCGGGCACCTCGCCCACGGGCCGACGCACGCACGTGGGCTTTCGGCCAGACGTTGACAGGACCATGACATCCCTCGCATTCATCCATTTTCCACTAGGGACTGAATGTATGCCCGGTTTCTCCCAACGCCTCAGCCGTGTCGAGGTCGCTGCGTCCGTCGCCATGACCATCAAAGCGCGCCAGTTGCGCGCCGAGGGAAAACCCGTGGTGACGCTCACAACCGGGGAACCCAATTTCGACAGCCCGCCGCATGCCATCGAAGCGGCGCATCAGGCCGCGCTCAAAGGGGACACCAAATACCCGCCGCAGGACGGCACGCCCGCGTTCAAGAAAGCCATCCAGGAAAAATTCAAGCGCGACTCCGGCATCGACTACGCGCTGGACGAAATCTGCGTCGGCAACGGCGGCAAGCAGGTGCTGTTCAACGCCATCATGTGCACCGTCGATCCGGGTGATGAGGTCGTCATCCCCGTCCCCTCCTGGATCGCCTACGCACAGATGACCCAACTCTGCGAGGGCAAGCCCGTCCTGGTGAACTGCCCGCAGAACAACGGCTTTCGTCCGCGCGCCGAAGATATCGACGCCGCCATCACCCCGAAAACCAAATGGCTGATCCTCAACAGCCCCAACAACCCCACCGGCGCCGTCTGCACGCGGGAGGATATGGAGGCCATCGCCGCCGTCATGCGCAAACACCCGCATGTCTGGATCCTCTGCGACGACATGTACGAACACCTGATTTTCTCAGGGGTCGAGCACGCCACGATCGCCCAGGTCGCCCCTGACCTGAAAGACCGGACCCTCACCTGTTCCGGCGTCTCCAAGACCTACGCCATGACCGGATGGCGCATCGGCTTCGCCGGCGGGCCGAAGAACCTCATCAAGGCGATGGTCAACATGCAGGGACAGGCCACGGCCGGCATCTCCACCGTCGGCATGGCCGCCGCCGTCGCCGCGCTCAACGGCCCGCAGGATGGCGCCCGAGCCCAGTCGGTCGCCTATCAGCGCCGCCGCGACATCGCCGTGCAGATGCTGAACGACTCCAAGGGCATCTCCTGCCACTCCCCCGAAGGCGCCTTCTACGTCTTCCCGAACGTCGCCGGCTGCCTCGGCAAGACCACCGCCGGCGGCCGCCTGCTGAAAAACGATGAAGACGTGTGCCTCGCTTTGCTCGAAGAACACTACGTCGCCACCGTCCACGGCGCGGCCTACCACATGAGCCCCTATCTCCGCATCAGCACCGCCACCGAAGACGGCGAGCTGGTCGAGGGACTCAAACGTATACAAACATTCTGCGAGGGTCTGCATTGACAATTTCCCCCGGCTGATCCCCGGCGAGGCCCTTTATATTTCACCGCACAACAACGCGGAAACGTCCTGACCGGTTTTTTGGAAGGGACCAGGCAAATGCAGTATCAATCCCACTGGCAAGCCAGCGCCGCCGCGATGGACAGCGCCGTCGAGGGCAACCGCCAGATCGCCGCCGAAATCGGCCGCGCCGCCAAGCGGCAATTCCATGCCGTGGTCGAGTGGCTGATCGCCACCTACCGCGACATGCCCGAACCGCGCAGCCTCCCGCCGGTTTGAACGATTTCTGTTGTGTCCCCGGCGGCGCGGAGTCATGCTGCGTCGCAACATAGGGAGAAGCGTCCTTAACCGTCACCGGAAAGGACCTCTGCCATGCGCGACCGCAGTTACTGGGACGACGTCGCCGAAGCGATGGAGCTGACAATCGAGGGTAACCGTCTGATCGTCGGAGAAATCGCCGCCTGCATCCGCGACGAATGGCACGCCGCCAAGCGCTTTTTGTCAGCCTCGGCGCATGCAGCCCTCGCCTCTCGGCATCAGCCACGCACCTGAACGGATCGGCCCTGCACGCCGCCCCCGTCCGAAACGGACAGGTTCAGCACGTCGTGCATCTGCCACAACTTGTTCCCGACGCAATCCCGAGCCTTGTCGCTCGACAATTCGTACCCATATCCTATCGCCTGGGGTAAGACCGCTACATCCCTGCCACGAACACCTGCTTCGTCGCATAGGATATCCAGACTGTCTTATCCGCCAACCAATCCGCCCCCAAAAGCATATCCACGATCGGCGTCAGGCGAACTGGCGCCACCCAAAGCGTCGGATGCGCCGTGGTCCCGGCCCCTACCCGCAGCGTCGCGAAAACATGTCGTTGCATCGCGATCGTATTGGGTCCCAGGCCATTGACGACCTGGCCCGGATCGTTCCGCAACTGCGCCGCCGTCAACCCCAGCCGCACCATCCCCGGCGCCGCGATCAGACTGACCCCCGCGCCGGTATCCAGCAGCGCTCGCAATGGCACGCCATCCACCAGCACCGGCAGCACGAGCGCGCTTTCCATCGGACTTGCGGCCGCCACAGCCGTATACGGCCCGGTCCACGGCAGAAACCGCCCGCCGCATCCAGCGACACTCATCAACGTCACCAGGCGCCGGGGCACATCCACCACCAGATCGAACACCGACAGAAAATCGCGCCCCAGCAACCCATCGACCGTCAGCCCGCCCACCCGGCTGTGCGGTAGCGTGCCGACCGTGAAGCTCGTATCGTGCGTCAGCGTATGCCGCTCCAGCTTCACGCCGCCCATCGTCAGCGACCGTGGATTGGCGTTGGGCAGCCGCTCCACCCCGCCCACCCCCAGCATCGTCGTCGCCACCCAAGGATCCCGCGCCAACTGCAAGTGCTGCGTCGCCTCCCGCGTCACCACCGACCGCGCCGCCCCGGTATCGAGGATGAACACCCCCTCGATCCCGTTCACCACAACCGGCACCAGCAACATCCCCTCAATAACCTGCATTGGCACCACCGCCCGCGGTTGCACGACGCACCCACCCCAGACCAATCGTGGCAGCAGCATCAAAACAAAGGCCAGAATCCGCATCAGCGCCCTTCTGTATCCTCAGGAGCGAATCCGCTATCTCTACCCCGTCGCAAGCGATGCCGACAGGAGGAAGCGTGCCCAACGATTTGCGTACCGCCGGAGAAAGCGTCCCCTTGAACTGGGACGCCGTGCGCGCCTACCTGGCCAACCACGGCCTGACACTCGACTCCGACCCGCCGCCGCGCCAGTTCGCCGGCGGCCTCGCCAACCTCAACTACCTCATCCATTTGAACGGCCAGCCCGCCGTTCTCCGGCGCCCGCCGATGGGCGAACTGCCCGCCGGTGCCTACGATATGGCGCGTGAGTTCCGCATCCTCTCCCGCCTGCCCGACGCCCTGCCCTTCATCGCCCGCGGCCTGCATCTCTGCGACGACCCCACGATCATCGGCCAGCGCTTCCAGATCATCGAGTATCGTCCCGGCCTGGTGATCCGCGAACACATGCCGCCGGAACTCGCCAACCGTCCCGAAATCGGCGCCCGCCTCTCCAAAATGCTGCTGGAAACCATCGTCGCCATTCACGCCGTGGATACCAAAGCCGTCGGCCTGGACGATCTCGGCCGGCCCGAGGGCTTCCTGGCACGCGGTGTGTCCGGCTGGCGCAAACGCGGCCTCGCGGCCAAAGAGGACGGCACCGACGCCCTGCATCGCGACGTCGGCGCATGGCTGGACAGGCATATCGTCCCCGACGGCAAACCCGGCCTGCTGCATAACGACTTCAAGCTGAACAACATCATTATCGATCCCGACACGTTCGCGCCCCGGGCGGTGGTGGACTGGGACCAGGGCACAAGGGGCGACCCGCTGTTCGATTTTGCCACGCTGCTCAGCTACTGGACCCATGCGGATGACCCCTGGGCGATGCACGACATGGAGCAAATGCCGTCGGTCGAGGGCTGCTTCGGCGCCCGCCAGGACGCGGTCGCGGCTTACGGACGACTGTCAGGCCGCGACATGTCCGACTTCCTGTTCTACCGCGTGCTGGCATTGTACAAGCTGTCGGTGATCTTTTTGCAGTTGGGTTTGCGCTATCGCATGGGCGCCACCACCGAACCCCGCTACGCCCCGCTGACCGGTATCGGCACCGGCATCCTCGAATTCACCCACGAAATCGCCCAAGGACGCGCGTTCTAATGGACTTCTCCCTCTCCCCCGAACTCCTCGAACTCCAACAACGCACCCGCAAGTTCATCCGCGAGAAAATCGTCCCCCTGGAAGGCGACAACCGCCAAACCCACCACGGCCCCACCGAGGAATTCCGCCGCGAACTCGTCGCCCTCGCCGCCGCCGAGGGCCTGGTCGCCCCCCATGTCGGCACCGAATACGGCGGCATGGGCCTCAACCACGTCGCCAAGGCCATCGTGTTCGAGGAAGCCGGCTACTCCCTCCTCGGCCCCGTCGCGATGCATATCTTCGCCCCCGATGAGGGCAACATGCATTTGCTCGAACAGGTCGCCTCGCATGAACAAAAAGAACGCTGGCTAAGGCCTCTAGCCTCCGGGGCCACCCGTTCCTGCTTCTGCATGACCGAACCTGCCCCCGGCGCCGGCTCCGACCCCGCGGCGATGAACACCACCGCGGTCAAGGACGGCAACCACTACGTCATCAACGGTACCAAATGGTTCATCACCGGTGCCTACGGCGCCGCCTTCGCCATCATCATGGCCAAGGATGAGGACGGCCACGCCACCATGTTCCTCGCCGACATGGACACGCCGGGCATCGAGATCGTCCGCGCCATGGACAGCCTCGACAGCGCCTTCGCCGGCGGCCACGCGGTGGTCAAATTCAACAACGTCCGCATCCCCGCCTCCGACATCCTCGGCGAACCCGGCAAAGGCTTCCGCTACGCCCAGGTCCGCCTCGCCCCAGCCCGCCTCACCCACTGCATGCGCTGGCTCGGCGCCGCCATCCGAGCGCACGAGATTGCAACGGGTTATGCCCTGAAACGCGAGGTCTTCGGGCACAAGCTGATCGAGCATGAAGGTGTCGGCTTCCAACTCGCCGACAATGAAATGGACATCCGCATGTCCCGCCTGTCGATCTGGCACACTGCCTCCCTCCTCGACAACGGCGGCCGCGGCACGGTGGAATCGTCGATGTCGAAGGTCTTCTGCTCCGAAGCCATCTGGCGCGTCGTCGACCGCTGCGTCCAGGTCCTCGGCGGCCAAGGCGTCACCGGCGAGACCTTGGTCGCCCGCATCTTCAACGAGGTCCGCGGCTTCCGCATCTACGACGGCCCCTCCGAGGTACACCGCTGGTCCATCGCCCAACGCATCGCCCGCAACGGCGCCAACTGGTAACCGCTGCCGCCCCATCACAGCCAGACATCCAGGACCCCGCATGCCCTCTACCGACTTCGACCTCACCGGTAAAATTTGCGTCGTCACCGGCGGCGGCCGAGGTATCGGCCGAGGCATGGCCGAGGGCCTGGTTCGCAACGGTGCCACCGTCATCATCGCCGGCCGCACCCAGGCAACCCTTGACGAAGCCGCCGCCAGTCTCGGGCAAGGGGCCTGGGGCTTCGCGACCGACGTCGCCAAAGAAGATGACGTCATCGCGCTTCGCGACGCCGTCCTTGCCCGCCACGGTCAGATCGACGTCCTGGTCAACAATGCCGGTGTCGATCCGATCTTCAAGCAGATCGAGCGCACCTCGCTCGCCGAATGGCAGCACATCATCGACATCAACCTGACCGGCCTGTTCCTCTGCTGCAAATACCTCGGCGGCGCGATGAAACAGGGCGGATCGGTCATCAACGTCAGTTCGCTCGCCGGCCATGTCGGCCTCGTCCGCTCGGTTCCCTACTGTGCCTCCAAAGGCGGTGCGGAGCTGCTGACTAAAGCGCTGGCGATCGACTGGGCCGAGCGCGGCGTGCGCGTCAATACGCTGGCGCCGGGGTGGGTCGATACCGATCTGACTCACCAATTGCTGGAACATGACGTCCACGGCCAACGCATGCTCGCCGGCACGCCGATGGGCCGCTTCGGCACGCCGCGCGACATGGCCGGCGGCGTGGTGTTCCTGGCGTCCGATGCGTCGGCGTTCATGACTGGCCAGAGTCTGGTGATCGATGGGGGTTGGACGGCGGCTTAAATTTTCTCCTTTTCTTCCCAGCCGACTGGAAGAATCCGGCAATGATCACCATCTCTCTCCCCGACTCGCTCCAGGCATTCGTCGACAACGAAGTGGCCACCAAAGGCTTCGCCAACGTGAGTGCCTATTTCCAGAACCTCCTCCGCGAAGCCCAATCCAAGGCCCACGACGCGCGGCTTGAGGCGTTGCTGCTGGAGGGCCTGGCCTCCAAATCCATGCCCATTGGCGCCGAATGGCGTGCCGCCCTGGAGAGCCAGGTTACGGCCATCCTCGTCAAACACGCCGACCGCCCAAAGCCGTGACCCCGTCGATCCGCCAGTCGGCCGAAGACGACATCCTTCACCATCTCGGGCGTTACGCCGCGCAACGCTTGCCCAAGATTGCCCGCCGTTTTCACGACGCGATCATGACCGCCGTCGACGCCCTCGCCCTAATACCCGAAACCGGTCCGCCGCACCCGGTCATGAACCCAACGCTCACCGGACTGCGCCGCTGTCCCGTGAAGGGCTTCGACGAATATTGGATCTACTACCTCGCGCAGTCCGATACGTTGGAAATCCTGCGCGTTCTGCACACCAGGCGCGACATCGAGCAAAACCTGCCAAGAACGGAATGACACAATGACCAAAACAGCCGCGATCACCGGCGCCGCCTCTGGAATCGGTCTGGCCGCGACCCAACGCCTTCTCACGGAAGGTTGGACTGTCTACGCCCTCGACCGCGCCGCCCAACCCGCTTCCACCGACAGCTTCCACCCCATCCACTGCGACGTCGCCGACGCCACCAGCGTCACCGCCGCGTTCGCCGCCATCGCCACCCCTCTCAACGCCCTCATCTGCTGCGCCGGCGTCCTGCGCACCGGCCTGATGGAGGACATGTCGATCGAGGATTTCGATCTCGTCCTCAACATCAACACCCGCGGCACCTTCCTCTGCGCCCAAAAGGCCCTGCCCCTGCTCCGCGCCGCCGCCACGCCGGACAACCCCTCCCGGGTCATCCTGCTCTCGTCTCTCGCGGCACTCCGCCCCAAGGTGGTCTCCGGCGCCTACGCCGCGTCCAAAGCAGCCGTCACCCAGCTCACCCGGGTGATGGCCGCCGAGTGGGCCCCCTCCGGCGTCCTGGTCAACGCCCTCGCGCCCGGAACCGTCGACACGCCCATGGTTCGCGCCGTATCCGACCCCACCGCATCCAAGGGCTACCGCCCCTCCGGCGTGTCCCCGGTCGGCCGCATCGCCCAGCCCGAGGACGTCGTCGACGTCATGGCCTTCCTTCTGAGCGACGGCGCGAGATACCTCGCCGGCGCGACCATACCGGTTGACGGCGGCACCGGCGCGGCCTTCATCCCGGTCGGCTCGAACATGTGAGGGGCGTCGCCCGCGCAGCGTTCCTCCTCCGATTAGTGCTCTTCGATTGGACGCTCCACCATGCATATCGGTTTGATTGGCGGCATCGGCCCGGCAGCGACGGATTTCTATTACTGCCGGCTGATCTCGTCCTTCGCGGCGAGGCAAACGCCACTTGAACTGACGATTGCCCATGCCGACACACCAACTCTTCTGAGCCACCTGGCAAGCAACGACGTCTCGGCGCAGGTCGCCATATACATGCGCCTTACCGAACGCCTGGTCGCGGCCGGCGCGGGCTGTGTCGTTGTCACATCCATCGCCGGGCATTTTTGTATCGAGCCGTTCAAGGCGGTATCGCCGCTTCCGGTCGTGGATATGATCCAGGAAGTACGCGATGCCATCGATCGACGTGGTCTGCGGCGCATCGGCATCCTTGGCACGCGAACGGTCATGGAGACCCGCTTTTACGGCGGGATCGAGAGCGCCACGATCATCCCACCTTCCGGACAGGACCTGGACGATGTGCATAGCGCATACGTGGCGATGGCAGCCTCCGGTTCGGTGACCGACGCGCAACGCGCTGTTTTCGACGCGGCGAGCCGCCGATTGCTGGACAACGAAGCCGTGGAGGCGATCATGCTTGGCGGTACAGACCTTGCCCTCGTGTTCGACGAAAGCAACCCGCCGTTCCCGCTGATCGACTGCGCGGCAATCCATGCCGACGCGGTGGTGCGCGTGGCGGTCGGGTAATCCGTTCCGCTGCCTTATCAGAGGTCCCTTTCGGGTGCGACGCGTCCGGCCTTCCCCCGTGAACGGTCCTTGCAGACCAGGAACTGACGGGGGCGGTCTTACATGCCAGATCGACCCAGTCGCCTGTTGCCGCCCATGATCGGTTCCGGTATGATCCTGCACTGTTCAGCAGCGCTCGCCAAAGCGTCGGCCCGACGCGACATTCGAAACAATGTTCAGGAGCTTTCACACAATGTCCGATCCAGTCTTCCGCGCGAGCGGCTGCACCTGTTGCGCCGATATGCTCCCGAATCGCTTAGGCCGCCGCACATTCTTCGGCATGGCCGGAGTGGCCGCGCTTGCCGCGTCGCTGCCGCGCAACGTCATGGCAGCGGAGGGTCATTACGAAGCCATGCTGCTGAACTGCATCGATCCGCGCTTCCCCGAAAACACCATCGCCTATATGCGCAAGCGCGATATGGTCGGGAAATATAGCCAGTTCGTCATCGCCGGCGGTGCGATCGGCGTCGTCGCCCCAGCCTTCAAGGAATGGGCACCGGCGTTCTGGGGCAACCTCGCCGCTTCGATTCAGTTGCACCACATTCCCAAGGTCATCGTGCTGAACCACCGCGATTGCGGTGCGGCGAAGATCGCCTACGGTGCCGAAGCGGTGAAAGACCCGGCTACGGAAACCGAGACGCATAAGGCCGCTCTCGCGACGTTCCGCGCGGAATTGGCGAAACGTCACCCGGACCTGAAGGCGGAAACCGGCCTGATGGCCCTGGATGGCACGGTGGAAATGTTCGCCGGCTGATATCGGCCGCCTGGACTGAGGGAGGGCATGAACAGGGCCGCCTCGCAACGGCCCTGTTGCCCGATCTGACCGTTGCTACCCAGCAACTCGCTTCAAAAACCCGTCCATGCGCTCAGCCGCCTTGTCCGCCAGCCCATTGGGAAACAGCGTAAATCCGTGCGCCCCGCCCGGATAAATCGCCAGCTCCGCTTCATTCCCCGCCGCAACCCAACGCGCATGCATGAACAACGTATCGTCCAGCAGCGCGTCCTTGGTTCCCACCGTGAACAGCGCCGGGCAAAGCCCCTTCAAATTGGCATAGAGCGGCGAAATATCCGGCACCCGCCGATCGGTCACATCAGGCAGAAATGCATTGTAGAACTGCTGCATATCGATCGTCCGCAGCACCAGCCTCGTATTCCCGAACGCTCGCTGGCTCGGCGTCATCGCCAAATCGTACGCCCCATACACAAGGTTCGCCCCGCGAAACCCCGTATAACCATACCGGTCCCGCATCCGCAGCACCGTCACCGCCGCCAGATGCCCGCCCGCCGACTCTCCGCCGACGGTCAAAGCCTCGCAGCCGAACTCCCGCTTCATATTCGCAACCAGCCAGGCCGCCGCGGACTCGCAATCATCCGGCCCAGCCGGATACGGATGCTCCGGCGCCAGCCGATATTCCACGCTGACCACCGCCAGCCCCGTGTTGTCGGCGATCCGCTCCAGCATCGGATCGCTCATGTCCGCGCTGCCCAACACCCAGCCGCCGCCATGACAATGCAGATACACGCCGCGAGGTGCATGGTTCGGCGCGATCACCCGCAACGGAATCTCGTTGCCATCCCGCCCCTCGATCACGATCGTCCGGGCCCGAGGCGACATCACATACGGCGGAAACGGCCCCCGCCCCAACCGCCGCCCTTCCCGAGCAACCGCCGCACTGGTGTTCCACCAGTTGGGCAGCGGTGTCATCAACGCGATCATCGCCTCATTCAATTTGGCGGTATCGGCATCTACAGCCGAATCCCGAAACAGTTCCGGTCCGAAACTCATCACAGATACTCCCTCAAGCAACCCGGGTTTTCGCCAGCGCATCCCAATCGAAAGCAACCCCATGCCCCGGCCCGTCGGAGGCATAAGCCTTCCCCTCCCGGATTGGCATGGGGCGCAAGATGTAACGGTCCAACCCAAACCCATGCACCTCCAGATACGACCGATTGGGTGTGGCCGCGAGCAGATGCACCGTCAGATCGTGCGCCCCGTGGGAGGTCAGTGGCAGATTGAACGCCTCCGCGAGATGCGCCACCTTCATGAATACCGTGATCCCGCCGCAATTCGTGACATCCGGCTCCGGAAACGTCACCCCGCCGGCCGTAATCATCTGCGTGAACTCATGCAACGTATGCAGGTTCTCCCCAGTGGCGATCGGCACCCCGCCCTCCCGCACGATTCGCGCGTGACCGGCGACGTCGTCGGGAATGGTCGGCTCCTCCAGCCAAGTCAAATTCGCATCCCGCAACGTCCGCGCCGCCCGGATCGCCTCATCGACGCTCCATTTCATGTTGGCGTCGGCCATCAGCGGGAAATCGTCCCCCAGATGTTTTCGCATGGCGAACACCCGTTCCCGATCCTCCGACAACCGGGCACGCCCGACTTTCATCTTGATCGCGCGGAAGCCCTTGGCCAGATTCGCGTCGGTCTGCTTCAGCAACGCATCCAGCGTGAATTCCAGATCGATGCCACCCGCGTAACAGGGCACCGCCGGATCGTACCCGCCCAGCAACCGCCACAACGGCGTACCCAAACGACGCGCCTTCAGATCGTACAAGGCGATATCGCAGGCCGAGACGGCGAGGCTCACCGAACCGCCTCGCCCGCCGTAATGCAGGTGCCACCACATCTTCTGCCAAAGCGTCTCAATCAGGTAGGCATCGGCCCCCATCAGCACCGGCCGCAAATCCTGGTCGATCAACGCATGCACCGCACGCCCGCCCGAGCCCACGGTGTAGGTGTAACCCACGCCCTCAGCCCCGTCCGAACCCCGCAGCCGCACCGTCACCAGCTCGAAATGCGTGATGATCCCATGCGTGGAATCGGAAAGCGGTACCGGCAGTTCGATCCGGTAAAGCCCGGTTTCGACGGCGGCGATGGTCATGGCGGTTCCCCCTCAAGCACCCGGAATTTGCCCCGGTCCGGGGAGTATGCCTAGATACCCATCGGTTACCAAAGCAGGAGCGCCCAAATGAAATTCGGCATCTTCTACGAACTCCAATGCCCCCGCCCGTGGGAGGCAGATACCGAACACAAGCTCTACCAGGACGCCCTCACCCAGGTCGAACTCGCCGACAAACTCGGCTATCACTACGCTTGGGAGGTCGAACACCACTTCCTCGAAGAATATTCGCACAGCCCGCAGCCCGAGGTCTTCCTCGCCGCCGCGTCCCAGCGCACCAAGCAGATCCGGCTTGGTCACGGCATTATCCAGCTCACCACCAACCACCCCGCCCGCGTCGCCGAGAAGGTCGCCTGTCTCGACCTCGTCAGCAACGGCCGCGTCGAATTTGGCATGGGTGAAGGCGCCAGCATCACCGAACTCGGCCCTTTCGACCGACAGATGGAGGATAAGCAGGCCATCTGGGAAGACGGCGTCCGCTGCGTCCTGCCGATGTTCAAGGACGGCGGCTGGGAATATGACGGCCCCTATTTCAAATTCCCGCTCCGCAACGTGCTGCCGAAGCCGTTGCAGAAGCCGCACCCCCCGCTATGGGTCGCGTGCAGCCAGCTCGAAACGATCGAGATGGCCGGCCGATGCGGCATCGGCGCCCTGGGTTTCCAGTTCCTTTCGGCCGAAATGGCCAACGCCTGGGTGCACGCCTACTATAACTCCTTCGTGCTGCGGCAGAAGAAACTGGCTGACTACCAGGCCAACTGCAACATCGCCATGGTCAGCTACTTCATGTGCGCCGAAACCGACGAAGAAGCCCGCCGCCGAGCCGATGGCGCAACCTTCTTCCAGTTCGCGCTTGCCTGGTACAGCGGGTCCCGCAACCGTGAACGTCCCGCGCCCGGGACGGTCAACATGTGGGATGAATACAACAAGTGGAAAAAGGAAAACCCCGAGGCACAGAAGCGTGCGCTGATGGGCGGCCTGATCGGATCCCCTGAAACGATCCGCCGCAAACTCCGCCGCTTCGAAACCTCCCACGTCGATCAGATCATCCTGCTCAATCAGGCCGGCAAGAACACCAACGAACATATCTGCGAAAGCCTGGAACTCTTCGCCAAGGAGGTGATGCCCGAATTCACCGCCAAGGAGCCCGAACACCAGGAATGGAAACGCAAGGTTCTGGCTCGGGAGATCGAACTCGAGGATATCGACACCACTCCCTACAAAGATCGCGCGGGCGTCGGCAAAGGCGTGGCGATCTCGAAACTCGCCGCGGAATAAACAACGGGGGGCGGAGGTTGACTCCGCCCCCATCGTCTCGCACCGTCCCCGTTCTGATCTTCAGCTCGGGACCACACTCGCACCATGACACTGTCGGACGCCGCCTGGCGGCAGTTGATTTCCACCATCCAGGCCTCCGGTCCCAAGGCCGCGCTCGCGATCACCGGCGGCGGTTCCGGTGCCATCGCGGAACTTCTGCGTGTCCCTGGCGGCTCCCGCCTGATGATCGAGGCACAGGTTCCCTACGACGAACACGCCCTCGCGTCTTATCTCGGCTATCCGCCAGCCCAAGCCTCCAGCGCCGACACCGCCATCGCCATGGCTCAGGCCGCCAAACAACGTGCCGCCAAATGCGTTCCGGGCAGCGACGCCCTCGTCGGCCTTGGCGCCACCGCCGCTTTGGTCAGCGATCGGCCCCGCCGCGGCGAGCACCGCTACCACATCGCCTACGCAAACCAGACCGGCACCGCCCATTGCACCGCAACCCTCGCGAAAGGCCGCCGCGATCGTGCCGCCGAGGAAGACCTGACCGCCCGATCCATCGTCCTCTGGTTGGCCCGAGCCTGCGGGGTCGAAGCGCCATCCCCTCAGACACTGCTGGACGCCGACGAGCACTATACCGAAACGCCCCTCGCTGCTTCTGACGCCATCGATCGCCTGATCGGTGCCGAAATCGATCGCATCTCGGTCCGGCCCACCGGCGAACAACTGCTGACTGCCCCCGCCCCGCCGCTCTTGCTCCCCGGCTCCTTCAACCCGGTGCATGACGGTCACACGACCCTCGCCCGGATCGCCGAGGAACTCACCCAAAAGCCCGCGTCGTTCGAGATATCCGTCACCAACGTCGACAAACCCCCGCTGACCGCCGCGACGGTCCGCGAGCGCCTTCTGCAATTTGCCGGCAAATCCCCGGTCGAACTAACCAGCGCCCCTACGTTCCTGGAAAAATCCCGCCTGTTCCGCGCAACGACTTTCGTGATCGGCGCCGACACCGCCGAACGGCTGGTCGCCCCCCGCTATTACGGCAACGACCCCTTCCGCATGAACGGCGCACTCGAGGAAATCGGCAGCGGCGGTGGTCGTTTCCTGGTGGCTGTCCGCATCGGCGCCGAGGGGCGGGTTCGCACTTTGAACGATATCGCGGTGCCGCCGCGCTTCGCCGATCTCTTTACCGAAATTCCCGAGTCCCGCTTTCGCATGGATACGTCGTCGTCCGAGATTCGTCGCTCCAGGACATGATTCACACCTGAAATTTCACCGGCGTGGTGCCGATGTAAGGAACGCCCTGACGGAAGATGATGGTCTGAAAAAAGCCGGATAGGATGGGCAGGTCCGCGGCAGTCAGATGGCGCCGCAGCAGCGTTTCGGAATGGAGCAGGAGGCCCTCGCCGAGGTAGGTTTCGATCTTATTGAACACGCCGGCATAAATCGGCATGTTGACCGACGAACTCACGGGGAACTGATCGCAGTAGCCCTCACAGTAGTGACCGTTACGTGGCGTCATACCCGCCCGTATAAACTTTGACGTACCGGCCGACCGAATCACGTCATGCCCGCGAATGCCGGTATCCACGACTTTTCAAACTCCGCGCACCGATAATCGTGGATACCGGCATTCGCCGGCATGACGGGTGGGCAGCCGCCATCAGTCAATCATTGCGCGGGCTGGTATAACGACATAGTCCCGGGTTGCACCCAAGAGACGGCGCAGATGGACGGGTTGATCGAAAGTGATGTCGCTGCGCGACCGGATAACCAGATCGTAGCGGAAATTTCTTTGGAATTCATGATCGCGGCGAAGTCGATCCGCCCGGGCAACGCCATTATACATGATGATGGTATTCACCGGCCGCCGATTGAATTCAGCCCAGGCGCTCTCCAGATAGTAACTGAAATTGACCGGCCTTTCCCACTGATAGCAATCGGAGAAGTCTACTCTGACGACACTTCCCCTCGGCGCCACCCGCTTTTTCAGTTCCTCGACGAAGCGGTCGTTACCCTCGGGAAAACCGTTCCAGATGTGGGCGAAGACATCGATTTCGGCGACGCCGTGCAGAAACCATACGGGGCAGGCCGGACAAACATAGCGCGACCCGCATCGCGTCTACTGACCCAACACCGAAGCGAGGCACCCTGGGCCGCCAACCGCACCGCTGCCGCTCGCCCCCGCGCTGTTCGCACTATCCCTCGCCATGGCTGCCGCCTGCCCGCCTCCGTTGGTGGACTATATGACATCCATGCCGCCCCGACCAGGAGTCGAGCGGATGGCCGGGCGGCGACCGCATGCACGTTGCCGCCATAAACAAAACAGCGCGGACGATCGCTCTCCCGCGCTGTTCTTCATGACACCGTCGCAGCGGCGATTAAGCGCTCTTCGCCATGATCTCGTCCGCGATGTTCCGCGGCACCGGATCGTAGTGATGGAACTGCATCGTGAAGGACGCGCGCCCTTTGGTCATCGACCGCAGGTGGGAGATATACCCGAACATCTCCTTCAACGGCGCCTGGGCACGCACAATGATGGTCGACCCGGAGCTTTCCTGGTTCTGGATCTGCCCGCGGCGGCGATTCAAGTCGCCGACGACGTCGCCCACATGATCCTGCGGCGTGGTGATTTCCACGTCCATGATCGGTTCCAGAATGATCGGGCTGGCCTTCTTCATGCCCTCGCGGAAGCAGGCCTTGGCGGCGATTTCGAACGCCAGCGCGCTCGAGTCGACGTCATGGTACTTGCCGTCCACCAGGGTGTACTTGAAGTCCACCGTCGGGAACCCAGCGAGGACGCCGGTATCGGCCTGCACCTTGATGCCCTTTTCGACCGCCGGGATGTATTCCTTCGGCACCGCGCCGCCGACCACCTTGTTTTCGAACAGAACGCCGCTGTTCCGCTCCGTCGGTTCGAAGATGATCTTCACTTCGGCGTACTGACCCGAACCGCCCGACTGCTTTTTGTGGGTGTAGGTTTCGGTCCACGCCTTGGAGATCGTCTCGCGATAAGCAACCTGCGGCGCACCGATGTTGCAGTCCACGCCATACTCGCGGCGCAGCCGGTCGATGATGATTTCCAGGTGCAGTTCGCCCATGCCGGACAGAATGGTCTGGCCGGTTTCCTGATCGGTCTTCAGACGCAGGCTGGGGTCTTCCCCAGCCAGCTTCTGCAGGCCGAGCGTCATCTTTTCGACCGCTTCCTTGGTGCGCGGCTCGACCGAGATGTCGATCACGGGCACGGGGAACGCCATCCGCTCCAGGATCACCGGGTCATCGGCAGACGCCAGAGTATCGCCCGTGCCGGTGTCCTTCAGACCCACGAAAGCCGCGATGTCGCCGGCGCCGACTTCCTTGATTTCCGCACGCTTGTCGGCGTGCATCTGGAACATGCGGCCGATCCGCTCCTTGTGGTCCTTGGTGGTGTTCATCACCGTGTCGCCGGTCTTCAGCGTGCCGGCATAGACACGCACGAACGTCAGGGTGCCGTACTTGTCATTGATGATCTTGAACGCCAGCCCGGCGAACGGAGCCTTGGGGTTGGCCGGGATGCGGCGGCGATCGGGATGCTCGTTCTCATCCACGCCCTCGTCCAGCGCCACCGCGATGCCCGGCACGTCGACCGGGCTCGGCAGGTAGTCGATCACCGCGTCGAGCAGCGGCTGCACGCCCTTGTTCTTGAACGCCGTGCCGCACAGCACCGGACGGAACGTGCCGTCGATCGTGCCCCGCTTGATGCAACGCTTCAGCGTCTCGATCGAAACGTCGCCCTTCTCGAAATATTCTTCCATCGCCTTCTCGTCGACGGACAGCGCGGTATCCAGCAGTTCCTGGCGATATTCCGCGGCCTTGTCGGCGAGATCGGCCGGAATCGGCTCGTCGTGGTACTTCGCGCCCAGCTCTCCGCCTTCCCAGACGATCGCCTTCATCTCGATCAGATCGACCACGCCCAGGAACTTGTCCTCGATCCCGATCGGCAGCTGCAGCGGCAGCGCGACAATGTCGAGCTTCTCCTTCAGCGTGTCGAACGCGCGGTAGAAATCGGCGCCGGTACGGTCCAGCTTGTTGATGAAGATGATGCGCGGAACGTTATACCGGTCCGCGAGACGCCAGTTGGTCTCGGACTGCGGCTGCACGCCGGCCACGCCCTCGATGATAAACACCGCGCCGTCCAGCACCCGCAGGCTGCGGTTCACTTCGATGTTGAAATCGATGTGGCCGGGCGTATCGATGATGTTGATCCGCGTGTCCTTCCAGTTGCAGGTCACCGCGGCGGAGGTGATGGTGATGCCGCGTTCCCGCTCCTGGTCCATGTAATCGGTCGTGGTGTTGCCGTCATGGACCTCGCCGATCTTGTGGGACTCACCCGTGTAATACAGGATGCGCTCCGTCGTCGTGGTCTTCCCGGCGTCGATGTGCGCCGTGATGCCAATGTTGCGAATCTTATCGAGCGGCGTGTCGGTCACGATATCTCTCCATGCGTCAACGGGCGCGCGATCCTGTCTGGATCCGGGGCCCAAACCCCGCGCACCCGCGTCAAAACTCCGGCAATAGCTGGGCCGGCACCCTCTGGCGCGGTCACATGCGGCAGACCGGCGGGTTTTGCAAGCGCCTAATCCGCGATTCCGACGCATGGCAGTGTCGATCGGTTCACCATTCGTCACAGTCCGCGACACGTCTTGGCTGTATGGTGCAGGCATGGACACGAACCCCATACATGCGATGACCCGCTTCGGCTTGGGCCGCCGCGCCAGCGAACCCCTCCCCACCGATCCCGTCGGCTGGCTCCTTGGCCAGTTGCGCGCCGACGGTGCCCCGCGAATCGATCCCTTCCCAAACACCCAGACCGGCCTCGCCGCCCTGCAGGACGACCGGGTCAACAAACCGGCTCCCGGCAAATCCGCCGCCCGCGCCCTCTTCGTCGCTCAGGCCGCCGCCGAATTCGACCAGGCCCTCACCACGCCCACCCCGTTCCGGGAGCGTCTGGTCTGGTTCTGGACCAACCACTTCACGATCTCCCTCCGCCGCGGAGAGTGCACCGCCGTCGCATGCGCTTTCATCGAGGAAGCCATCCGTCCCCACGTCACGGGCTCTTTCGCCGACATGCTCCTCGCGGTCGAGCGGCATCCCGCCATGCTGATGTATCTCGACAACGCCCGCTCCGCCGGCCCGAACAGCCTCGCCGGACAACGCCGCCACCTCGGGTTGAACGAAAATCTCGCGCGCGAATGTTTGGAACTGCACACCGTCAGTCCCCTCGCCGGATACACCCAGGCCGACGTCACCGCGTTTGCAAGGCTGCTCACCGGATGGTCGATCGAGGTGCAAGGCGAACCGAAAGGCTTCGTCTTTCGACCTAACACGCACGAGCCGGGAGAACAGACCGTCATGGGCCGCGGCTTCCCGCCCGGGGAGGAAGGCGGCATCGCCGCCTTGCGCTTTCTCGCCGCGCACCCGGCGACGCACCGCCACCTGGCAACCAAGCTGGTCCGCCACTTCGTTGCCGATAACCCATCCCCCGACGATGTCCGCCGGATAGAAAGCGTGATGCGGGATACAAGCGGCAACCTCGGTGCCGCCGCCGCCGCGCTCGTGCATCTGCCAGCGGCCTGGGTTCCCGGAACCAAGCTGCGCACGCCCCGGGATTACGTCGTCGCCGCCGTCCGAGCGCTCGACTTGCCGGAGGGTAACCGCCCGAACATGATCGGCATCGCGGGTTTGCTGGGCGAGCCATTCATGGTCGCGCCCGCACCCGATGGCTGGCCGGACAAGGCAACCGATTGGTCGTCGCCGGAGGCGATGATGCGCCGGATCGATTGGGCCAATGCCTTCGCCGGCCGTCTCGGCCCGCGCGACCCAATGGAAATCGCCGACCTCACCCTCGGCCCCCTGCTGCGGCCAACGACGATCGAAGCGATGCGGCGCGCCGGCTCCCGTCGGGACGCCTTCACCCTCATGTTGACCAGCTCGGAGTTCCAACGACGATGAACATCGGTCGCAGATCGGCTCTCCTCGGCCTCGGCTCCGTCGCCACGATCGGCGGCGCCTCCCTGGCGATGGCCTCGGCCCCCGGCGAGAAGCGCTTCATCGTCGTCATCCAACGCGGCGCCATGGATGGCATGGCCGCCGTCGTGCCGCATGGCGATCCCGGGCTGACGGCCCTTCGGGGCGCTACGCCCGAGGGTCTCCTGGACCTCGGCGGTTTCTTCGGCCTTCACCCGGCTCTGGCCGGCATGCACGAGATGTATCAGGCGCGGGCGTTGCTGGCCGTGCACGCCGTCGCCGGCCCTTACCGGGTGCGCAGCCATTTCGAGGCACAGGACTACCTCGAAAGCGGTGCCGACCACCGCATGACGAGCGGTTGGCTCAACCGCGCGATCACGGCCGCCGCGGGCAACGCCCTCGCCGTGGGCGTGTCTGTGCCGCTGCTGCTGCGTGGTCCCGCCCAAGTCGGCAACTGGGCACCGCACGGCCTGGCGGAACCGCCACCCGACCTCTATGCCGCCATCGCCGCGATGAATCAGACCGATCCGGTCATCGGCCCGGCGATCGCCAACGGCCTGAAAGCGCGCGGTTTCAGCGACCGGACGCTGATGGACGAGCCCCAAGCCACCAATCGCAACGCCTTCCCCGCCCTGGCGACCGCCGCTGGCACGATGCTCAAAGCACCCGACGGCCCCCGCATTGCCGCGATGGAGATCGGCGGATGGGACACCCACACCGCGCAGGCCAACCGTCTGACAGGTCCGCTCAAACAACTCGACGCCGGCATGGTCGCGCTGAAAGCCGCGCTGGGCGATGCCTGGAAGCACACCGCCGTCCTGATCATGACCGAGTTCGGACGCACCGCCCGCATCAACGGCACCGGCGGCACCGATCACGGGACCGGTTCGGTGGCCTTCGTTCTCGGCGGCGAGGTCAAAGGCGGCCGCGTGCTCGCGAACTGGCCCGGTCTCGGGCCGGGCAAGCTGTTCGAGGACCGGGACCTCGCCCCCACCACCGATCTGCGTTCCCTCGCCAAGGGTCTGCTGGCCGAGCATTTGGGCATGAGCGGGCCGGCGTTGGATCAGGTGTTCCCCGGCAGCGCTTCGGCGGCGCCGATCAGGGGACTGATCGGCTAACCCCTCGGGATTTCAACGTCCAGCCAGGAATTGCAGCAGGTCCGCGTTGAACCGTTCCGGGTCCTGCAACATGGCGAAATGGCTGACGCCCGGCTCGATAATCAGCGAGGCACCGCGGATCGCGGCGGCCAGATCCCGCGTGTGCTGCGGACGGATGATCTCGTCGTGTTCCCCATCCGCGATCGCCACCGGCACCCGGATCGACGCCAGCGCACCGCGGGAGAAATGTGGTTCCGTGTTCCACATTTGGGTCATGTGCTGTACCAGGTTTCGGTATCCGTCCGGACGCGGAGCCAGTGCCCTATACTCGGCGGCGGTCCGCTCGGTGTAGCGCGCGAAAACCGCCGCATGCGAACCGCCGGGAATCAGCCCCTGCAGATCGTAATTCGCACCGAAGGCGAACAGACGTTCGACCCGGTCCGGGGCCGTCATCGCCAGGGAAAGGCCGATGATCGCCCCGTCGCTCCAGCCGACGAGCGCCGCACGGCGAATGCCAAGCCCGTCCATGACGCCAAGGACGTCGGCGGCCAGGCGGTCGTAATGCATCGGCGCATCGGTCATCGTGCTGCGCCCATGCCCACGCAGGTCGATCGCGATCACATCGTATCGGCTTGCCAGCGCGGCAATCTGGTTGCCCCAGTAGTTGGCATTGCCAAGCCCGCCGTGCAGGAGCACGACCGGCGTGCCATGTCCGTAACGGGCGTAGAAAATCCTGACACCGTCAACCGAAACCGTCCCCTGCCTGCCACCCGGCGGCAAAGCGGGCGTCGCCGGCAGCGTCGTCCAGACCTCCCCTCGATTATTTGGGACGGAAACCGGCGGTACGGAGGTCGATGACATGGGTGCCGGCGGCACCGTGACCACCTGCGCCGGCGGCGGCGCCTGACAAGCGGTCAGCAGAACGACCAGACTCAGAACGTGTCTCATTTGCTGCACCGTGTGAGGCTGAACGTCAGCCCGGTCCGCATATTGCGGACCTGCACATGATCGCTGTCGATGAAAGTATAAAGCCACCGGGTTCCGATCTGCTCGTGATGGCCATCGATCGGATGGTAGGAGGCCAAAGTCTCCGTCGCGATCGAGTTGTCGCCGATCTCCCGCGTAAGCTCGATATCGATCTGCCCCGACTGATCGACGAACTCCGACATCGCGATCCCGCTGTCGACAGTCCAGGTGTAATGCGAGGTCGCGCAATACTCCCGCCCTTTCGTCGTCCAAACGCCGCGCGCCACGGTGGCGGCCGCGACGCTGCCGGACAACACCGCGCGCGGAATATCGCTGCCGGCCACCGGCAATTGCCCGCAGTTCAGCGCCCGCAACACCGCCGGAGCGGCTCGGGACCTCGCATCCGCATCGCCGCAGATAATCGTTCGCAACTGCGTATAGGCCGCGGTCGCGCCCATCTTCCCGACGATGTCCTTGGATATGTTGCCGGCGCCGTCATCGGCGGATTGCGCATACGCATCGCACCCGATTGCCAGCACGAACGCGACGATGATCGCGCTGGCAAAACGTCCCTGTCTCATATCCAAGCTCCCTCATCCGTTTATCGCGCTATTCCTGCGCATACCGCCACGGTTTCGCCGGCTGCGCCGCCGTCTCGTCCACCGTCCATTGCGGCAGCGACAATCCATCCGTTACGTCGGCGAACACCATCCGCACCCTCGTGCCGATGCCCACCGTCTTCACGATTTCGGGCGGCGCCAAAACACCATCCGGCGTCGTCAGATTGGCAACCACCCGCAGTGCCTCCACATCCGATGGCTTACCCTTTTGCGTGTCGAGGTCCACCAGCAGCACCATATACGGCGTGTGCCCCTTGAACGCCGGCTGAATGGCGTGATGCACTTCCTCATAGGAATGCACCTCGCCCTTGCCCTCCACCGGGGTCCAGGTCGCCTTGGCACTGCCGCACCACGGGCAGCCCGTGTTCGGCGGATAGCGCAAAAGCGAACAATCGTCGCACTTCTGCAGATGAAAATTATGCTGCGAGCAGTGCTTGAAATAGGCAAGATTCTCACCGTCCAAGTCGTCGATCGACAGCGCCATGCCCATGTAGTCCGCGCGAATGCCTGGCATTTTCGTTCCCTCCCTCAACCGCGCCGCATGACCATCGCCGAACCGGTGCCCGGCATGGCCCAGCCCAGATTCGCCGACACCTCGGCATTCTTCACCTGCCGGCACCCGCCCTCCCGGTAATCGTAGGTGTGCTGCCGCTTGCCGTGTGCATCGCAAGGGCAGGAATCGTCGATGTCGTGGCGCAACTGCCGGACATTCTCGATCACCATGTTCATGCCATGCGTGTAGCCCTCGCACAGATGCCCGCCGGAGGTGTTGTTCGGCCGCCGGCCACCCAGCCGCATCGTGCCGTCGGAAACATACTGCCCGCCCTCGCCTTTCTTGCAGAAACCGTAATCTTCCAGTTGCAGCATGGTGGTGAAGGTAAACGCGTCGTAGGCGCCGGTAAGGTCGACATCCTCCGGCCCGACGCCAGCATTTGGCCATAGGATATTCTTGCCATAATGCCCCGCGACCGTGGAGATCGGTCCATGCTGGTAATGCATGTCCATGCGAGGCTTGTTGCAGCGTCCGACCACGCCCCGGATCAGCACCGGCGTGTGCCGCAGATCGCGCGCGTGTTCCGCCCTTGTCACGATGAAACACGTGGCATTGTCGGTCTCGACGCAGCAGTCCAGCAGATGCAGCGGCTTGCAGATGATCCGGCTGGACAGCACGTCGTCCACGGTAAACCGCTTCTTGTAATACGCCTTCGGGTTGTTCGATGCGTGTTCCGAGTGGATCACCTTCACCGTCGCCACCTGTTCCGGTGTCGTGCCGTAATCGTACATATGCCGCATGAACGTCGGGCTGAACATCTGCCCCGCGCTCTGCCACCCATACGCTCGGCTATGCAACTGGTCCCCGTTGACCGGCGCGGCCGCCCTGGCCCCCGTGCCGCCGATACGAACCTGCGAAAACCCGTTCATCGAGCGGAAGATCGCCACCGTCTTGCACAGCCCGGCCTCGATCACCCCGATCGCGATGCCCACCAGCGCCTCGGTCGACGATCCCCCGCCAAACACATCCATGTAGAAGTTCAGGCGTATGCCGAGGTCGCCGGCGATCATCGGCGCAAAGGTCGAATCGCCGGACTGGTAGGACAGCATGCCGTCGATTTCGGTATTCTTCAGCCCGGCATCGGCCATGGCATTGCGCACCGCGAAGGTCGCCATCGCCCGGGTGGTCTTGCCGGAGCCGCGAGTATACGGGGTCTCCCCAACGCCCACGATCGCATATTTGTCCCGCAGATATTTCGGTGTGCTGGCATCGGTATCCGCTGGTAGCGGCATGGCTTGTTTCTCCCTTTCCCGTGACGCGGTATTCTTGCCCACACGTTCGCCCTGGCCGGCGGCGCCGTCAATGCCGTAGGGTTCCGCTGTGTCCGACCTCCCAGCCCCACCAACCCCGACCCCGGCCAGCCTGCACGAGGCCGCCCTGAACTACCTCGCCCGCTACGCGGCAACCGAGGCCGGGCTGCGTACCGTCCTCAACCGCCGCATCGACCGCTGGGCACGCGCGACCAGGGCGGCTTCGGAGGATGTCGCGGCGCTAAAACAACACGCCCGGACCGTCGCCGCCCGATGTGTGTCGTTGGGACTGGTAAACGATGCGGATTACGCGCAGTCCCGCGTGTCCGGATTGCTGCGTGCCGGCCGATCCCGTCGGGCGGTCAGCGCGCGGCTGGCGGCAAAAGGCGTGGCGGAGAGCCTTGTGCGGGACGCCCTGCCCGACGACCCCGAGGCGGAATTGGATGCCGCGTTGGTGCTGGCTCGGAAGCGTCGAATCGGACCGTTCCGGCGTGCCGAGGACGCCGATCCGGCGGAAAAGCGACGCGAACTGGCGATGCTGGCTCGGGCGGGGTTTCCTCAGGCGGTGGCAGCGCGGGCGTTGGGGATGAATACAATGGAGGCCGAGGCGCGGATATTGGCGTTGCGGCGGTAGCGTGTGATCGCCAGAGGTGGAATCACCCGGCGCCGGCACCTCCGACGCCGGAGGTGGAACCGCTTCCACTGGCGAACCGCCACCACCCGGCCTATCTTTGCCTTCGCCTGCAACAAGACTGGGAACCATGGCGGATTGGGGTTTGTACCGGGTGTTCCGGCGTTGCCTCGCGCAATCGCCGAGTTGGCTGACACCGCTCTTTCTGATCGTGGTACCGATTGTGCTGGTCTGGGTCAGCATTGTCTCCCACCTCGATCAGGAACGCGCGCTCAGCGAGCAGGCCGGTCAGGAGAACGCAGCCAACCTCGCACGCGGCTTCGCCGAGGATGTCGAACGGACGATCGACGGTACGGACCAACTTCTCAAAGTGCTGCGTAACGCCCGAGCACCCTCCCCTTCCACGTTCGACCTTTCGAGACTGGCGCCGGCCAATGACATCCTGAACGGGCTCACCCTGCAGATCGCTACGACGGACAAGTACGGCATCGTCAGTGCCAGCAACCTGCCGATCGTTGGCCGCGTCGATCTGTCGGATCGTGAACACATCAAAGTTCATTTCAACACGCCGCGCGATAATCTGTTCATCAGCAAGCCGGTGCTGGGGCGCGTGTCCAACAAATGGTCGATCCAGTTCACCCGCAAGACGTTCGACGAGGACGGGAAGTTCGACGGGGTGATCGTGATGTCGCTCGACCCGTATTACCTTTCCCGATTCTATGAATCGTTGGAAATCGGCAAGGGCACGATTTTGCTGGTTGGTACCAAGGACGGGATCATCAGGGCGCGCGCCCCGGCGGTGGCCAATGCCATCGGGCAGGCATTGCCGGCCAATCGCATTCGGCTCTTCGCTGAAGGTCCGGTCGCCGGCCACTTCGTTGCGCCCGGCAGTCTCGACGGTGTCGAACGGTTGTTCAGTTACCGCCGCCTGGAACGATACGACTTGGCGGTGACGGTTGGTTTGGCGACCGAGGATTTATACCGTGCCTACCGGCAGGCGCGTACCGATCGCATTCGCATGGGTGTGGGGTTAACAGTCTTCATTCTGATCGCCGGCACACTGATGGTGTTTCAGGGCCGACGCCTGCGGGAATCCAGGGCGCACATGTCGGCGGCGCTGGACAATATCAGCCAGGGCATCATCCTGGTGGACCCCGAGGGCAATATGCCGGTGGCGAACCGGCGCATGATGCAACTGCTGGATTTGCCCGACGATTGGCTGAACACGACCGCCTCGTACCCCCGCATCCTGCAACAGTTGGTCGAACGGGGAGAGTTCGCCGGAACCAGTTTGGAAAAGGCGGACCTTCGAACAGCGATGCAGCGTGGCGCCTCCCCGCCGACGGTCTACGAGCGGGTGCGGCCGAACGGCACGACGCTCGAAGTGCGAACCCAGTTGCTGCCGGACGCCAGCGCGGTTCGCACCTTCACCGACATCACCGAACGGAAGGCCTTCGAACGGGAACTGCGGGCCGCGCGCGATGCGGCGGAGGCGGCCAGTCAGGCCAAGTCCGAGTTCCTGAGTACCATGAGCCACGAAATTCGCACCCCGATGAACGGCGTGCTCGGCATGGCCGGTTTGCTGCTCGATACCTATCTGACGCCGCAACAACGCCAGTTCGCGGTGACACTGCGCGACACCGCCGACGATATGCTGCGTATCATTAATGATATTCTCGATTTTTCCAAGCTCGAGGCCGGGCGTCTGGAATTCGAGGACATCCCTTTTGCGATCGCTCAGGTCGTGTCCAGCGTGTTCGATCTGCTCCGCGTGAAGGCCGACGCCAAGGGGTTGACCCTGGATTTCGCGATCGCCCCGGATACGCCATCCCATGTGACCGGCGATCCAGGACGGCTCCGACAGATCCTGCTGAACCTCGTGGACAACGGCGTGAAATTCACCCAACAGGGTGGTATCCGGGTCGAAATATCGGCGGAACCGTCCGCGGATGGCAAAATTCGTCTGCACTTCCTTGTACGCGATACAGGCATCGGCATTCCGAAGCCCGTGCAGGACAGGCTTTTTCGCCATTTCGTGCAGGCCGACAGTTCAATCTCCCGCCAATTCGGCGGCACCGGCTTGGGCCTCGCGATTTGCCGCCGCCTGGTCGAGCATATGAATGGCCATATCGCGGTCGAAAGCGAGCCTGGCGCGGGTGCGACATTCCGTTTCGATGTCCTTCTGGCAATCGCACCGGCCCCTCGGGATGACATGACCGATGCCATACCGGCACCAGCGCCCTTGCCGACGCCGACATCGCGCCAGCGTCTTCGCATCCTGCTGGTCGAGGACAACCCGACCAACAGGCTGGTTGCCGTGACCCGCCTGGAATACATGGGACAACGGGTGGATGCGGTCGCCAGCGGGCGGGAAGCGATCGATGCCATCAAAAACATCCCATATGACCTGATATTGATGGACGTGATGATGCCGGAAATGGATGGCCTGACCGCGACACGCTTGATCCGCGGTCTGCCGCCACCAGGCGGAACCACCCCGATCGTCGCGATGACCGCGAACGTGTTCCGCGAGCACGAGCGAGCCTGCCTCGCGGCCGGGATGGACGGTTTTCTCGGCAAGCCGGTCACGCCTGGTCAATTGGAGGCGATCATCGATCGCGCCATCGCCGGCACGTTGCGGGCCGCACCGGCCAAACCGGACGAAACTTTCGATGCGGCTGTGTTTCACGCACTGATCGAGGACGTCGGGGAGGACATCGCGCAGTCGATGCTGGGCGCGGTTTTCGAAGAAGCGGTGGAACGGGTGGAGCGAATACGTGGGTACCTCAAGGCGTCCGACATGATCGGCGTATCCCGTGAAGCCGAGGCTTTGAATGCTGCCGCGTCGATGGTCGGACTCAAGGACATCGCACGACAGGCCGCGGGGTTGGGGCGCGGTGAGACGCTTATCGACGGATTGATCGGCGCGTTGGAAGCGGCGCAAGCGCACCGGACGCGTAGCGGGGCATGAAGGATGCTTTGCGATTCTTCATTGGATCGCGCGGTTCACGCCGCCGCGTGGTGAACAAAGCGACTTACAGGCAGATGGGCACCGACCGATGTTGCTGCCTGGAAAGGCGGCGCGCTACCCTTGTTTCGCCCAGGCTTCCTTCTTGCGATAGATCGTCGAAGGGCTGATGCCCAGTTTGCGCGCCGCCTCCTGCAGGTTGCCGCCACAACTGTCGATGGCATGCTCGATATAGCGACGTTCCATCACCGCGAGCGGCAGGATATCCCCCTCATCCGTGACCGCGAGCGCGACCGGCCGCACCGCCCCGCGGCTTCGCGCGGCGGGCTCGCATTGCCTTCCAATGGTGGCAGCATCGCGGCGGTGACGGTCTTGCCGTCGTGCAGTACCACGACGTTACGCACGACATTCTGCAGCTGGCGGACATTGCCCGGCCAGGAAAACGCGAGCAGCCGAGCCTCGACCTCGGGGGCGAAGGCGGTGAAGGATTTGCGGTCTGCCTGGGCGAATTGAGTCAGGAAACGCCGGGCGATCAGAATGATGTCTTCGCCGCGGTCGCGCAGCGGCGGCATGCGTAACGGGACGACGTTCAGACGGTAGAAGAGATCCTCCCGCAGACGTCCTTCACGAACGGCTTCCGCCGGATCGCGGTTGGTGGCGGCGACGAACCGGATATCGGCGCGGCGGGTGATCGGGTCGCCCACACGTTGATAAGTGCCGGTCTGGATGAAGCGCAGCAGCTTGGTCTGCAGTGCGATATCCATCTCCCCGAGTTCGTCGAGGAACAGCGTGCCGCCGTCGGATCGGGCGGCCGCGCCTTCCTGGTCGGTGGTGGCGCCCGTGAATGCACCGCGCACATGGCCGAAGATCGTGCTTTCCAGCAGGTCGCGCGGACTGGCGCCGCAGTTCAGAATCACGAGTTGCCGCGCCTTACGCGGACTGAGGCGGTGCAGCGCTTCGGCCGCCAATTCCTTGCCCGTGCCGGATTCGCCGGTGACGAACACGCTCGCGGTGCTTTGCGCGGCCGCCTCGATGGTGCGGTCGACCGCCTGCATGGGCAACGACCGACCAACGAAATCGGCGAATTCAGCCCGCTCCACGGTGCGGCGCAGGGTTTCGACCTCCCGTCGCAGCGCGACGGAGCCGAGGGCAATTTCCACCGTCGTCGTCAAGCGGCTCGGGGCGAAGGGCTTCACCAGATAGTCGAACGCACCGCTGCGCACCGCGTGCACGGCGGTGGCGAGGGAGGCGTTCGCGGTGACGACGATCACCGCCGGCGGCGCGGGGCGCGTGCGCAGTTCCTCCAGAATCGTGATGCCGTCGATGTCGGGCAGCTTCAGGTCCAGCAGCACGCAGTCGACCGGTCGGGCATTCAGGATTTCCCAGGCGGATTTGCCATCGCCGGCGATCAGCACCGAATGCCCCAGGGGTTCCAGATGCGCCTGCGCGGTCATCGCAAGGCTGGGGCTGTCCTCGACGATCAGGATGGTGCGTTTATCGGTCATGGCATTCCGGTGTCTGGCGCGAAGAGACGCTCCAACGCTGCGATAGCACGATCTGCCGCCGCCCGCAGCGTATCCGCCAGCGCGGGCAGCGCAAGGGTGTCGCCGCGGGCCGCCGCGGCTTCCAGACCCGCCGCGGCATCGCGCACGGCATGGGCGGCGACATTGCCGCTGGCGCCTTTGATGCTGTGCGCCTCGGTCTCCACCCGTTTCAGGTCACCGGCCGCCATCGCCTCGGCGATCTGGACAAGACGGATGCCGATCTCGCCGATGAAGACGCGGGCGATACGGTGATAAATTGGATTGTCCGGGCGTTCCCACAACAGCGAGATCGCGTCAGGGTCGAGATCGGCGGCCGGCCGGGAAAGGCAGCGGTCGACGGCATCCCGCAGCGATGCCCCGCTAAGCGGCAAAGACACGGCCGCCATCGCCGCGTCCAATCGAAATCCTTCCGTGACGAGTGCCAGCACGGGCACGCCGGCGGCAACGCACGCGGCGGCAACCATGGCGGCATCGTTGCCGGTGGCGCCGACGATCGCCAGATCGAAGGACTGTTTCTCCAGATGCCGGGATACAGCGGCATCGCACGGCGTGGCATGTACGGCGAATCCCCACCGGTTCAGCAGGGTGCGGACCAGCATTGCCGTCGCTGCGCTGCTTTCCGCCAGCAGAACCGATTTTCCGCCTGCCGACGATTCAGCGGCGACTGGGTCGGCGGTCATGAGAGTTGTAGCCTCCGGCAACGGGTTCAGGCAGTCGCGCGAAACGGCTTGTGCCCCGGCGGCATCATGCCACCGGACCGCAAGCCGCAACCAGCCCAGGACGAAACTAATACGCGCCACGGGCCGTCAACACCGCCGGCACCGTGCGCAGCAGTATCAGGACGTCCATCATGACCGTGCGAGTGGTGAGGTACTCGATATCCAGTTCCACCTGCCGTTCGAACGGCAGGTCCGAACGGCCGCCAATCTGCCACAGACATGTCAGACCAGGCTTCGCGGCCAAACGGCGGCGTTGCGCTGGCGTGTAGCGGGCGACTTCGGCGGGAAGCGGCGGGCGCGGCCCGACCAGGGACATGTCGCCCATCAGGACGTTCCACAACTGCGGCAACTCGTCGATTGAGCTCTTGCGCAGCAAACGGCCGATCGGGGTCACCCGCGGATCGCGCTTCAACTTGAACGTTATGCCGTCGGCACCATGCTGGTTTTGCGCCTCAAGGGCCGCGCGGCGGGCATCGGCGTCGATATACATCGAGCGGAACTTAAAAAGCCCAAAAGTGCGGCCGTCCTGCCCCACACGGGTCTGCTTCAGGAATGCCGGCCCTGGGGTCGTCAGCCGAACCAGCGCGGCGACGCCCAGAAACAGCGGCGCCCCAAGCAGGAGGCCGACGGAAGCGCCAACGATGTCGATGACGCGCTTGGCGGCGAGATCGGCGGTTTGGATCACCTCCCGCCGCGCCGGCAGGGCGTCCTTGGCGGCACGCAGCATGAAGGCCGGGTTGCCGGCGATGTAGCGGCGCCACATCCGGCGCGGTTCCTGATACAGACGATAGGTCCATTCCAGACCGTACCGCCGCAGGGCCTCCGGGGCGCGAGGAATGCGGCCGGACAGGAAGTCAAACAGGCCACCGACGCCGAAGGTCAGTTTCGCGTTCAGCCGCGGCGCGGCATTGCGCAGCCACACGTCCTGTCTGGGGACACCCATCGCAACCAGAACAACGTCCGCGCCGGAACGGTTGATGGCGTCGATGACGCCGCGCTCCTCATCCTTGCTGAAAAAGCCATGCTGCGTGCCGGCCACGATCAGGTCCGGACACGCGCGCCGCAACGCCGCCGCCGCGTCGTCAGCGATCCCCGGCATACCGCCCAGCAGGAACACGGACTGCCCGCCCGACGCGAGGCGGCGGGCGAGCGCCGGCACCAGGTCGGTCCCATTCAGATTCGCCCGAATTTTCCGGCCGCGCATACGGGCGGCCAAAGCGAGGCCGGAACCGTCGGGCAATATCGCGTCGGCCTCCTCCAGCGCGGCCCGATAGGTGACGTCGGCATCGGCGAGATTGACGCAATGCGCGTTGAGGAACGCGACCCGGGTGCGGACACCGTCATGCAGACGGGCGCACAGCCAATCCAGTGCGTCCCTTTCGGTGGCGTTCACGACCGGTAAACCGAACATCGCCAGCACCGGAAGGGCGGAACGGGTGCCCGAGGCAATCGGCGAAGCGGCGTTCGGAAGGTCGATCGGCTTAATGAACATGGCAAACTCCGTGGCAGTATGGCTGCCCGGGTTTCCGCAGATTACATGCCCCCCCTTTAATGTATTGAATTTATTGAAATTATTATCGTGAGCCTACATGATCTCCCGGCGCACCGTTGCAAAATGGGAGATTTGGATGCCCCAGGATGCGGTAGCCTCGCATTTTCGGTTGGCCCCGTTCGGACGACGCGGTGCATGGGGTCGGTGGGCCCCACCGCAGCGGATGTTTTCGGATCTCGTCGATATCGCAAATTGCGAATTATTCGGCAGGCAAGCCTCGCAGATTGCGATTCATCCTCTCGCAATTTGGGAATTGCGCCCGCCACTCAGAGCGGGCTCCGCGTCCAACTCATTGATTTATCTTCAACATGACCGCGTGGCCCGGAACTTGAAGCCATCAGGCCAGAGACACCGCTTCGGAGGACCACCGATGTTGACCCCCGCCCCCCAGCACCAACCGCTTTTCACCGTCGTCATGCCGGCATACCGGGCGGCCGCGACAATCGGAACCGCCATCGCCAGCGTCTTGAACCAGACCGAGACCCGCTTTGAACTGATCGTCATCGATGACGGTTCGCCGGACGATACCGCCACGATGGCCCTGGCCGCGGCCGCGGGCGACAAACGGGTGCGGGTGATCCGGCAGGAGAACGCCGGCCCGGCGACGGCACGCAACCATGGTATCGCGCGAAGCACGGGTCGATTGATCGCGTTTCTTGATGCCGACGACCGGTGGGCCCCTGATGCGCTGGCGCTGCACCGCGATCATCTGAAGCGTGTTCCCCCGGTTGGCGTCTCCTTCGGGCGGGTTCGGTTCCACGACCCCGCGCTGACGGTCGGGGGCCGGGTGTCGGCGCATGTCCGGACGCTGTCGCTGGCACGTTCCATCGGCGAAAACCCGATCTGCACGACCTCCAACCTCGTCGCGCGGCGGGAGGTGTTCGATCGGGTCGGCGGCTTCAACCCGGTTCTGACCCACGCCGAAGACCAGGAATGGGTGGCCCGCGTGCTGGCGACCACCCGGTGGGACGTGTGCGGCATCGACGCGGTCCTGGTGGATTACCGCACCTCCGTCGGCGGTCTGTCCGCCGATCTCGCGGGGATGCGGCAGGGGTGGCGGGCGATGATCGAAAGCGTCCGGGTCCATGCCCCCGCCCAGGTCGCCAACGCCGAAGCGGAAGCATCGGCGCTCTTTGAGCGATATCTGGCGCGCCGCGCTCTGCGCATCGGCCAACCGCCCGTCCAAGCCCTTTGCCACCTCTGGAAGGCGATGCGCCACAGCCCGCTCGCCCTGCTGACGCATGGGCCGAAGCGCACGCTGCTGACCGCCGCCGGCATCTGTGCCGTCGCGATCCTGCCGCCGGCCCTGCTGCGCACCGCCATCGTCCGCTGAACGAAGGAGCGAAGATCATGTCCAGTTCACCCACCGTCAGCGTCATCATGCCGGTCTACAACGTCGAGCGCTTCGTCGTTCAGGCGATCTGTTCCGTTCTCGATCAAACCTTCGGCGATTCCGAACTGATCGTCGTCGACGACGCCGGTTCGGATAACAGTATCGCCCTGTGCGAGGTGCTGGCCGATCACCGCACCCGCATCGTTCGGCAGGCCAATCGCGGTCTGGCCGGCGCACGCAACACCGGCATCGCCGCGGCGCGCGGGGAATTCATCGCACTGCTGGATTCCGACGACGCCTGGACGTTGACCAAGCTGGAACAGCACGTCGCCCATCTGCACGCCAACCCCGAGGTCGGAGTAAGCTACGCCGGTTCCATCCTGATCGACGAAGACGGCCATCAGATCGGCATCCGTCAGCGCCCCCGCGTTGGCCCCGCGACCGCTCGTCATGTCTTCTGCGGGCAAACCGTGCAGAACGGGTCGGTCCCGGTGTTCCGGCGCGCGGCGCTGGAGGATGCGGCGATACGTCCAACGGGAACTGACAGGGTTTGGTACTTCGACGAAAGCCTGCGTCGTTCGGAAGATGTCGAGTGCTGGGCCCGCATCGCGCTGACCACGAAATGGCGTTTCGAGGGCCTGCCGGGCGCGACGACATTGTATCGGGTCAATAATGGTGGCTTGTCGGCCGACGTCATCCGCCAGCTCGAATCCTGGGAGCGGGTTTACGAAAAAATCTCGGCCTACGCGCCGGATTTCATCGCCCGTCATGGCGCCGAAGCCCGAGCGCGGGAGCTGCGGTATCTGGCCCGGCGCGCCTTTCAGATCGGCGATCGCGGGCTGGTGCTGCGACTGGCGATAGATGCGGTCCGGGCGTGGCCAAAACTGCTGATCGCCGAACCGCGAAAAACGCTGACGACCCTGGCGGCCTGCACGCTGTTGCGCTTTCTGCCGGACCGCCCGTTCCAAATCGTCGCCCGCGCCTTCGGTGCGCCGACGGTCATGCGGGGTGCGCTGTGACCGACGTCCTGCACTTGCTCGACGATGCCGGGATCGGCGGCGTTACCCGCTGCCTGACCGACCAAACCCGTCACCTGAGCGACGGCTTCCGGCATGAAATCATGGTCGCCGACACCGCCTGGTCTCTGCCGAAACGGCTGCGGGCGGACATCGTCGTCGTCCATTTCACAGTGAACTGGCGCAAGCTGCCGTTCATGGTCGCGCTGCGTGCCCGCCTGGGCCGGCAGCGTCTGGCGATCGTTGAGCATTCCTACACCGAGGCCTACGAGCGGCTGCGTGTGCCCAATCCGCGCCGCTTCCGCGCCATGTTGAGGATGCATTTCGCGCTCGCCGACCGGGTCGTAGCCGTGTCGCGAGCGCAGGCTGGATGGCTGGCCGGGTGCGGCATCGTCCAACCCCACCGGCTCGTCGCCATTCCACAGGCGTTGGACACCTCGCCGCTGACCGCGGTCCCCCCGCTGGTCCGACGCGATGGTCCGATCCGGCTGGGCGCCTATGGCCGTTACGTTCCGCAGAAAGGGTTCGACGTGTTGATTGAGGCCATGCGGCAGGTCCATCCGAGTGTCGCGACGCTCACGTTGCGCGGGCTCGGCCCCGATTTTCAGGCCTTGCGGAGCGCGGCCGCCGGCCTGCCACATGTGACGGTCGCGGGCGCGGTGACCGACCTGCCGGCCTATTTGGAAAGCCTGGACGCCGTCGTCATTCCCTCCCGCTGGGAGGCGTTCGGGCTGGTCGCGGCCGAAGCGCGCGCCGCCGGCCGGCCCATTCTGGCGGCACGCACTGACGGCCTCGTGGAACAGACCGGTCCGGACGCCGGCATTCTGTTCCCCTCCGAGAATCCCGCCGCCATCGCCGCCGCGATCCGCGGGCTGGCCGAACGCGACCTTGGCGCGATGGGCGAGCAAGGCCGGCATGCGGTGCGCGGCGAATTCGACGCAACGATCGCCGGGTGGACCGCCTTGTTGACCGATCTCACGCGCAAGAGGGCCGCATGATGCCCTACCGCGCCTTCCATGCCGTGCTTGCAAACCCCTTCGCGCGCAATCTGAGCTCGATGGGCGGGGCACAACTGGCGATCCGCCTGACACGCCTGCTGACGACGATCATCCTCAGCCGCTTGCTGTCGCCGAACGATTACGGCCTCGCGGCAGTCGTGCTGACGGTTTACGAACTGGTGGCGTTGTTCACGCGCAACGGAATCTCCGCCAAGGTGGTGCAGGCGGCAGGCACCGAGGTCGAAACCGTCGCCCGCACCGCGTATACCCTGACCTGGATCGTGTGTGGTGCGCTGGTCCTGATCCAGGCGGCGCTGGCGCTGCCGATCGCCTGGTTCTATCGCGATCCCCGCCTGGCGCTGCCGATCGCGCTGATGGGGCTGATCTATCTCGCGACGCCGCTCAGCAATATCCAAGGTGCCTTCATGCAGCGGGAAGGCAAGCTCGGACGCATCGCGCTGACCTCCGCGGTCCAGGTCATGGCAGACAACGGCCTGACCGCGCTGTTCGCGCTGTGCGGATTGGGCATGTGGGCGATCATCCTGCCGAAACTGCTGGTGGCGCCAATTTGGACAATCGGGGTGCGCACGGGCCACGCCTGGCGACCGAGCGCTGGATTGTCGCTGATTGGCTGGCAGGACATTGCGCGTTTCAGCCGCAACGTCGTGGGCATCGAACTGATGACGACTCTCCAGGCCAATATCGACAACCTGATCGTCGGATCGATGTTGGGGGTCGAGGCACTGGGGCTATACTATTTCGCCTTCAACGCCGGTCTCGGGATCACGCTGGGGCTGGTCAACGCGTTCGGCACCGCGGTCTACCCGCATCTGTGCGAGGTTCGGACGGATCCCGCCGCGCTCGCCGATCGTTACCGCCGCACCTTGCGGACGATGGGCGGTATCGTCGTTCCCCTGATTATGGCGCAGGCGTTTTTGGCGCCGGTGTACGTGCCGATCGTGTTCGGTGCCAAATGGGCTCCGGCGATCCCGGTGCTGATGCTGATCTGCCTGTCTGCGTTGCCCCGGCCTTTCGCGACCACCTGTTCGCAACTGCTGAAGGCGGTGGGCCGGCCGGATATCGAACTGCGCTGGCAGGCCGGATTGACCGTCCTGCTGATCGCCGCGCTGGTGATCGGGACCGGCGCGGGGATCGTGGGCGTCGCGGCGGCGGTGCTGGCGGTGCAAGGCGTCGTGCTGACGGCGTACCTGCTGCGGGCGCCGCGCCCATTCCTTGACCCCAAGGCCAGGGGGCCGCTTGAAATCGTATCGACGGAAGCAGGTTTCCTGGCGCTGGAGCCGGAATGGAACGCGCTGTGGGCGAGCGCCGAGCGGCCATATCTGTCCCGAAGCTTCGCCTGGTGCCTGGCGGGATGGCGCTCCACGGCCATGCCGCGGGGCCGCGGCCTGCATATCGTCGTCATGCGGGAGGAAGGACGCATCGTGCTGATCTGGCCAATGACGACCGACCGGCAGTTCGGAATTCGGGTCGCTCGGGCACTGGGCCCGGAAAGCACCGAATACGACCCGATCCTGGTTGAAGCCGGCGACGACGCGGCGCGGCGGGTCGCGCAAGCCTGGGCGTTCGTGCGCCGGCCGGGTGCCGCCCAGGTCGTGACCGTCCCCTTCGTGGAGGAAGGTTCAGCCGTTGCCGACGCCCTGGCTTGCGGCGCGGTCTATCGCACCGCTCATATCCTGCCATCGCCCAAGACGGTCTTTCCCGCCAACGAGAGCTGGGAAACCTATTGGCGTTCCCGTTCCGCCAATCTGCGCAATGGCCTGAACCGGCGGCGCAAGCGGCTGGCGGAACGCGGTGCCGTCACGCTCGATTGGGTTCGCGACGACGCGACCTTCACCACGCTGCTGGACTGGGCCCTGGGACACAAGCTGGCCTGGATGAAGCGCAACGGGCTGGCGAACGATTTCCTCGGCACACCGGAATATCGCGCCTTCCTGTTGGCCCTGTGGTCCCGCCAGCCGGACGGCGGTCGCCTCGGCATGCTGGTGCTGCGCGTCGATGGGGTGCCGGTGGCCGTCAAGATCGGCTGCCTCGACGGGACACGGATGGAAGGGGTCATCACCACCTACGATCCCGCCTGGTCCGCTTTTTCGCCCGGGCAGATCATCCTGGCGGATTGCCTGCGCTGGTGCCGGGACAACGGCCTGAATTACGACTTTCGCATCGGCGACGAGGCGTACAAGCGCGACTGGGCAACGACGACCCGCAGGGTGAACACCATGACGCTTGCGACGTCCTGGCTTGGCGCGGCACTTATCCGCTTTCAGGTCTTCAGGGACTGGTTGCGCGTCCGGCGCGACACCATCCGAAAATCCGTCTCCCCCTTGCTGAAGGCACTGCCGGGCGGACTGACCGTGTTTGTCACGTTACAAGGACGGAATCAGGAGCATTACCATCTTGATCACCAGACGTAATATTATCCTTGCCGGCGGCGCGATGGCCGCGGCTGGGATCGCCAGCGGCCTGTACGCGCTGACGCGGGAAACAGCGCCGCAGCGCATCGACATCCGCCAGGCCGGGTTGGTCGGCACGCTGTTTTTGCCGCCGAATGCCTCGGCTATGCCGGCCGTGGTTTCACTGACCGGCGCCGGAGGGGGCTTCTTCGAGCCCCCGGCCGAGGCCTTGGCACGCGCCGGGTTCGCGGCGCTCGCGCTGGCCACACACAATGTGGAAGGACGGCCATCGACGATGCGATTGCTGCCGGTGGAATATGTCCTCGACGCCGTCCAATGGTTGCGTCGATGGGTGAGGCCCGGGCGCAACAAAGTCGTGCTGCGGGGCTGGTCCCGTGGCGGGGAGCTGGCGTTGCTGGCGGCGTCGTTGTCGCCCTCGGTGAACGGCGTGGTGGCTTACGCCGCACGCACCTATGTCGGACAGGAACAGAACAAGCCAAACAACTTTGACGATCCCACCGCGGCCGCCGCTTTCACTTGGCAGGGAAAGCCGCTGGCTGGCGAACCGCTGCCCGAAGCCATGCGGTTCAACCGAACGAACCCGTGCCTGGAAGACCTGCATGGGATCGCGGTCGAGCGGATCGCCGGCCCGATCATGCTCGTCACAGGGTCGGCCGACACAGGTCTGGCCGGAACGACCCCAGATTTCAGTGCCGATCAGGCCATGCGGCGGCTGGAGCTGTTCAAATCCCCCTGGCAACGCGTGCACAACCACTATCCGGACGCGGGACACGATATTGCCGGCCCACCGCCATATACCGGCCAGGCGGAAGGTGGCGGGACGGTGGAGGGCAACACCGCCGCGGTCGCGGCGTCCTGGCCGAGCGCCATTGGGTTTCTGCATTCCATCGCCAAAGCCTGATTCCGATGCTGTATGACAACAAAATCCCATGTTGCCCGCATCGGATTCCGACGTGTCCAGGCCAGCACGTTGCAGACCGGGACCTCCAAAAATCGTGTCCGGCAACTGTGAACAGGGTAGCAGGCATGCCCGCCCATGCCGAACATGGAGTACGCCGCGCTCATCGTGGCCTGGTATCAAATCGAATTTTTTGAAAGCAACCGCCATGGACATTCTGATTGTCGCCATCGAAACCGGACGCTGGGGGCCGGCGCGGCTCCCACGCGCCTTAAAAGACGCCGGTCTGTCGGTGGCGGCGCTGTGTCCGGCGGACAACGCCCTCGCGGCGACCGATTTCCTGGACCGCCATTTCAATCTGCCGGTTACCCGATCCGGCCGGCGCCTCACCGCTGCCTTGGCCGATGCCATGCGGGACTGCCGGCCGCGGCTGATCGTACCCGCCGATGAGCAGGTGGTTGCGCTGCTGCACGCCATCGTTCGGCGGGGGCCAGGACGGTTGAACGAGGCCGCTTTGGCCACCATCGCGGCATCGCTGGGGCAGCCGGCACGCTTCGACGCCATGCTGATGAAGGGCGAGACCCTGGCTTTGGCCCGTACATTGCGGGTGCGGGTGCCCCCCGGCGGATCGGTCGGCTCGACAACGGAGGCCTTGGAGATGGCGGAGCGGATTGGCTATCCGGTTTACGTTAAGGCGCCCTTCGGCTGGGCCGGCCAGGGGGTGAGCCGATGCGACGACGCCGCCGTTTTGGCCGAAGCACTGCCCTCGCAGCCCGGGCGTTCGGCGCCGCTCAAGACTTTGGTGCGGCGTGTTTTGAGCCGGGACTGGTTTCCCACGCCGACCGGCGTGGATGTGCAAGCGGCGATCGACGGCCGGCCGGCGATGTACTGCGCGGTGGCATGGCACGGCAAGATGCTGGCCGGGTTCGGTGGGATTCCCAAAGAAACCGTCTCGGCCACCGGCCCCAGCAGCGCCTTGTGGATTGGTCCACACCCCGCCATGGCGGCGGTCGCCGAGCGGATGATCGCGTCCCTTGGTGCATCGGGTTTTATCGGCTTCGACTTCATGCTGGAACACGGCAGCGACGTCGCCTATCTGCTGGAATGCAACCCCCGGCCGATTCAGGTGTGCCACCTCGGCGCGCTGATCGGGGCCGACCTGATGCGGCCTCTGGCCGACGCACTGGCGGGACGGGCGGTCGCGACGAAAGCGGCGGCACCCGACCAGGCCTTGGAGGTCGCGTTGTTTCCGTATGCCGCCCAACGCACTGACTTCTCGCCGGGCGTGGTGCTGGACGTGCCATGGGACGACGCGGGATTGTGCCGCTACGCTTGTGTGACTCCCGCCGAACGAGGCCTCCCGCCCGCTTGAATACTTCCGATCGGACAAGTCGCATAACGGTAATACCACCCATTTTGCGATGCACCGGCATGGCATTTTGCGAATTGCGTTTTCGGAAAGCTGGCTATACCCTTGAAACGGCTTCCTGTTTTGTCACGGCTATTTGGCACCCGTCTTGCTGTTCCTGTCACCGGGGGCCCCCGGCCCGCCGCGCGGCCGATCGTCGAGAGGACACCGAGACCCATGAAACGCACTGGAGCCTGCCCCTTGCTGCTGGTCATCGCCGCCCTGACAGGGTGCGGCGACAGCTTCGCCAGGCCGGAAAACACTGTCGATCTCAACACCCCGGCCGCCAGCATGCTCGAGCGTCAGGACGATCATGGCCGCGTCCGCCCGCCACCGGGTGCGGCGCTGCGCGGCAACGCCGAACGGTGCCGCGACGAGCCCGTACCACCCGATGCCACGCAGGCTTTGCCCGCATCGAGCGCGGGATTGCCACTCTCTCCCGGCGATCTGGTGCACGTTGCCATGCCTGGCGATGAGCCGCCGACCGGCAACTACAAGGTCGACAGCGATGGCACGATCTCCTTCGCCGGTGTCACCAAGCTGCCGGTTGGCGGGCTGTCGGTGGAAGCGGTGGAAGCCGAGCTGGCGCGCAAGCTGGTGGCGTCCGGCCGGTTCCGTCCCGGGCACGCGCACCCGACCATCCGGCTGCTGGACCGCGACCAGGTTCGCACAATGGTCGCTGGCGCGGTGTTCGCCCCGGGGCAGGTCACGATCAACGAACGGCCGACGACGCCCGACACGACCCGGCAGACCGCCGCCGGCGATCATGCGATCGGCCGCACTCTGAGCGCTGCCCTGGCGCATGCCGGCGGCGTCCGGCCGGATGCTGACATCGCGCACATCATCGTGGAGCATCTTGGCCGCCGCGTAACGGTCGACTTCACGGGCTTTCTCGACGGCAGCGCCGTGAACGACATCGCCCTGGTGGATGGCGACCGGGTGCGGGTTCCCAGCCGGCATTGCTTCCAGGCCCGGCTCGCGCGTCCCACGCCAATCACGCCGCCGGGCGTGCGCGTCTACATGTCCAACCTGACCCAGCCCGCGCTGAACAACGCGTCCTCCGGTATTGGGCGGGATCAAACCAGTCTACCTTATGGCACACGGCTGCTGCAGGCACTCTTCTCTGCCAACTGCGTCGGCGGTGCCAAGGTCACGAACGCCAGCCGTGGTGCCATCCTGGTGTCGGTCAATCCCGAAACCGGGGAAAGCGAGGTCATCGAACGGGATGTCGAGGCGCTGATCCGCCGTCCCGACCGGGATCTGTACAACCCCGTGATCATGCCCAACGACTCCATTGCCTGTTATGACTCGACCGTGACGAATATCCGCGAGGTCCTGCGTTCGATGGGCGATCTTGCGACCTCGGCGGCGGTCGTGCGCACGTTGGCACCGTGATGGGCGAGGATCGCACCCCGTCCTTCCCGCAGGCGCTGATGCGCCGGATCCGCTACGGCGGGTCGGCCGAGCGGCGGATCGGACGATACATCCGGACCGGGGCGATTGGGTGTGCCATCGCCTGGGGTCTGTCGCTGGGTTACCTGCTGCTGAGCCCGAAAACCTTTACCAGCGGTTTCGTGCTCGTGATGCCTGGGACAGGCGAAGGGTCAAGCCTCAACCTGCCCACCCTGGGACAGGCTACGTCGACCTCCAGTTCCCCGTTTGCCAGCCCGGATTTGAGCCCGACCGAGAATTACCGGCGACTGTTGCTCAGCAGCCGGGCGTTAAAGGCGGCGGCGGAGGCCGCGGGCGAGACGCCGGAGGCATTTCCCACCCCCAAGGTCGAACTGACCGATCAGACCAAGCTGATCGGCGTCAAAATCACCGGACGCAGCCCAACGCAGGCAGCCATGCGGGCCGAAGCACTGCGTATCGCGTTCCAGACCATGCTCGATGCGTTGAGGAAGGACGAAATCGAAACCAGAGAATCAGCGCACCGCTCCCAGCTTGCCGCTTATAAGGCGGCGGTGGCCGAGGCCCGCACGAAGTTGACCGATTACGAGGCATCGACCGGGTTGGTGTCAATCGAGCAGTACTCGTCGATCGTGGCGTCGGTGGAACACCTCCGTGACGCGTTGCGCGACGCCGACACCAAGCTGGCGAATATGCGAGCCGGCGTGACCGAACTCAGCCGGCAGATCGGGGTCACGGCCGAACAGGCGAATATCGCGATGACCTTGCGATCCGATCCAATCTTCCAGGCGCTGCTGGAGCAACTCGCCAAACAGGATACCGAGGACGCGGTGCTTAACAGCACCCACGGCCCCACCGCGGCTCGGGTCGTCGATTTGGCAGCGGAACGCGCGGCGGTGGTCGCGAAACTGACCGCACGCGCGGCAGCTCTGACCGGAAACCGGCGTTTCGATATCCAGAAATCGCGGGACCTTAGTCTGCACGATGAGCGCGCCCGCCTGTTCGAACGGCTTGTCGGGCAGATCGCGGATACCGAGGCGCTGGCCGCGATGCGGAACAAGCTCGCGGAACAGATCGATACGGAACACAACCGCGTCATGACCCTCGCGCCACAGGCGTCGCATCTCGACGACCTCAAGCGCGACGTGCAGGTGGCCGAAGCAGTGTTTTCCTCTGCGTTGGCGCGCACCGACACCAGCAAATCGGACTATTTTGCTTCTTATCCGATGGTGCAGACGCTGGAAGCGCCGGAAGTGCCGCGCGGGCCAAGCGCGCCGTTGCCCATTCTGGCTGTTGCCGGCGGATTCGCCGCCACAATCCTGATTATTGCCGCATTGGTGCTCACATGGATCCGAACCGCATTACTCCAGAGAATTCTGAAGAACGCTTGATATTCGGAGCGATCGCCGGTGCCTGGGGGTTCTATGCGATCGGCTCGCTGTATGTCGTTGGGCCTGTGCTGGCGATGTTGTTGGTCGGCAAGATTGTCTGGCGGCACTACATCGCGCCCGCCCGGCCGGCAACCGTTCCGAAGCCGGTGCCGGCTGGCGTGTGGGTCTGGATCGTCGGTATGACGGCGATGCTGATCGCATTGCTGATCGCGCATGTGGCGAACGATCTGGGCGGTGGGCAGACCTTGAAATCGTCCATCGGGTGGTTGAAGGGATGGGGGCTGTTGGCGCTGTTCCCTTTGGCGGGCGCGACGCTGCGTATCCGCCCCGCGCTGGTCATGCGGGCGATGTACTGGTTCGCGCTGCAAACCCTGCTCATCACGCCGGTTTTGGTCGCCGCGGCGCTGGTCCACATGCCGCAGAAACTGTTCGTTTCGCCATTGCAGGTGATCGGCGGGCCGGGGCCGGAGTTCTTCTCGATTTACTTGTATCTGATCGATCCGTCGAACGGATCGCTGCGCTGGGAGTTCATCGCCCCCTGGGCACCGGCGGCTGGCATGTTGGGAGATATGGTCTTCATGTTCGCCTGGTTCGAACCGGTCCGTCGTTACCGGTATCTGGGCATGTTCGTGGGCGTGATGATGGCGTTCATGACGAAGTCGCGCATGGCGATGCTGTTTCTGGTCCTGTTCCCACCGGTGCTTTGGACATTGTCGCGGCTGACCCGGCCGGCGTTGCTGTTCGCCGGTGCCGGCATCTGCACGTTTGTCGGTATCGTGGCCAACGCGGTCATCACTGCGGTGCAGGACGCCGTTGCCGCGTTCAAGGGGGCCCGAGCCGACTCCACCAGGGTGCGGGAGGCCCTGGGCCGGATCGCCGTCGAGCGCTGGTGGGACGAAGCGCCGGTTTGGGGCCATGGCGTCGTCGTGCGTGGGTCCCACCATGTGGAATTCATGCCGATCGGAAGCCATCACACCTGGTTCGGGCTTCTATACGTCAAGGGCGCGGTTGGTGCGCTGGCGCTGGGAGTGCCGATCGTCTGGCCGATGATCGAAATGCTGCTGCTCGCGCAGGTTTCGGCGCTGGGACAATTGGGCCTGTCGGTCTGCCTGATGCTGATCTTCTACAGTTTTGGCGAGAACCTGGAGATCCTGGCGTATCTGGCGTGGCCGGCGCTGGTGTTGCTGGGTTGCGCGTTCGCCGAGGCCCGTTCGGGACGGGAGCCATTACGGATTTGATGTCCTACCGGTACAGATCTGCCCGGGTCGGCGGCAGGCCGGACGGGCCGCGGACACGTTTCGATGCCAGGGTTTGGTAAATGCCAACAGTATTGCGCTCGAAGGCCAGGGAGCAGCCGGCCAGATATACCAGCCACAGACGCGTCTGCACGCTGCCCACCGCCGCCACCGCTTCGTCGTAGCGGGCGAACAGGCGGTCGTGCCACATACGGCATGTTCTGGCGTAATGTTCGCGCCACCCCTCGGTATCGTGCACTTCGAACCCGTAGCGTTGCAGGTTGGCCAATGACATGCCGATGTGGTCCAATTCCCCGCCCGGAAAGATATAGCGGGTCAGGGCGGCGTATTCGCTGGACCGGCGGCGGAACCTCTTGTCGTCCCGTTTCGCCGGTCGGGCGATGGAGTGATGCAGGTACAGGCCGCCGGCGTTCAGCAGTTTATTGACGGTACGGAAGTATGTCGGATGATTGGCAATGCCGACATGTTCGAACATTCCGATGGATGCGATTTTATCGAACCCCCCATCCAGACCAGCGAAATCACGCAGTTCGATTGTCACCCGGTCTTCGAGGCCAGCCGCTACGACCCGTTCCCTCGCGAGTTCAAGTTGTTCGGTCGACAAAGTCACGCCATGCGCGCGCACGCCGTAATGTTTCGCCGCATGACAGACCAGGGCGCCCCACCCGCAGCCGATATCGAGAAACCGGTCATCGGGCCGCAACCGCAGTTTACGACATACCATATCGAGCTTGTCGAACTGCGCGGTCGCGAGATCGTTGTTCCAATCGGTGAAATAGGCACAGGTATAAACCATCGACGGATCGAGAAACAGCGCATAGAAGGCGTTCGAGGCATCGTAATGATAGCCTATATTCCGCCGGTTCGCCTCGGCATTGCCACCCTCCGCCCCGCTCGGAATATCCCGCAATGGAAACGGTCCGCCGCGTCCGACGCACAGGAAGCGCGCCAGCGTTCCAAGCAGCAGCTTTTTATCCAGACTGCGAACCAGCGCGCGCGAGCGGACGGCAGGCCGAGCGGCAGCGAGGTCGAAGACGGTGCCGTTGAGGATATCGATCCGGGCGGACACCCAGAGATTTGCCAGTGTATCGATATTCGGCCGCCGCAACAGCGCGGCAATCGCGCCTTCATCGGCGATACGGATCGCCAACGCATCCGCCGGCAGATCGGCCGGCACGGTACCGCCGTCCCACAGCACGAAACCGAACGAAATGCCCAGTGCGGACCGGGCATGTTCCAACAGGCGACGGAACCGAACGAGCCGGCCGTTCATGCCGCCGCACACCGGGCGATCTCGCCGGCATCGGAGAGAGAACCGATGGTCCAGCAGAGATCGATCAGTCTCCCGATCCGGTCGGCGGGAATGATGCCCGCGACGAGGTCGCGGAACTTCCCTTCCAATTGCGCATCCGTCATAGGATTGTGCAGGCTGCCGACCGCATGTTCAACGAATTGTTCCAAAACCCGTCCATCTGTCAGTGTAATTCGAAGCCGAGCCTGATCTTGATGCAGAGTTTCATCGATACGGGGAACGACTTTGTCGCGCAGTGCCATGGCCTCCGGCACGCGAACAGCATCGTCGCTGAATTCCGGCTCCCCTGCCACGCCGGCGATGATTCCGATCGCGGCAGCGTAGTAGACGCTGAATTTGCCCTCCAGGCCGGTGGACGGTGTGCGTTTGGCCGTCAATTCCATGACGATCGGATGGACATCCACGTCGATCCGGTCGATCATCGATGCGGTCAGCCCGTGGGCCGCGCGAAGGCGGATGCAGCCATCGATAACGGGGTGCACCACCAGTCCGCAGGCATAGGGTTTGTAGCTGTTGCGCATGATCTCGAACCGCTCCCCCAGCCCGTCCGTGATCGCCGCGTAGTTCTGTTTGGTGCTGACAACATTCGCCCAGCCGCGTTTCGCCTCGATACCCTGGTCCGAACTGGTATAGCCCTGCTCCGCCAGGAACGCGGACAGCATCCCGCTTTGCGCGGCGCGGCCCGGGTGGAAGCTTTTTGTCATCGAGCCGAACATCTCCCGGATGCCGACAGGCTGCGTCGCGGCCAGACTGATGGCATGCGCCATCCGGTGCGCATCCAGGCCCAGGGCCTTGCCCGTCGCCACCGCCGCGCCGAACACCCCGCAGGTGCCGGTCGGGTGCCAGCCGATCGCCTGATGCGGCGGCATCACCGCGCGAGCGATCCGGCACTCCGCATCGATCCCCAGTGCCATGGCCAGCACGAAATCCGCACCGGTCATCGGCCGATGTTCCGCAAGTGCCAGCAGGGCCGGCGCGACGGGCGCCGAGGGATGCACGGTCGTGGCCAGATCGGTATCGTCGAAATCGAACACATGCGAGGAAATGCCGTTCAGCATGGCCGCGTTCATGATGTCCAGCCGGTCGCCTCGCCCCAGCACCGTCGCCTGTGGTGGTCCGGCGAAGGGCCGGATGGCGCGCAACGCGATCTCGATGGTTTCATGGCGGGCCGCGCCGATCGCCACGCCCACCCAGTTCAGCAGTGCCCGAGCGACCTCTTTCCGAACGGATTCGGGGAGGTCGGCGGCTTGCGCGCCCGCAACGTATTCGGCAAGGCACAATGTCACGTCTGGACGGCTCATAGGTGGTTCCCTCACTGGACCGGGGCGTGATGGCGGAATCCACCATCCGGGTCTATCCTCTCCCGGTTAACTGACCCCATGCAATTGAAGGAGGAAGCCATGGCTGACAACGGACAAATGATCATCGAACTCGACCGCCAGCGCATGACCGCGATGGCGGAGAAAGACATTCCCTTTTTGACCAAGCACCTGTGCAAGGGCCTGATCTACACCCACTCCTCCGCTCGGATGGACACCAAGGCGAGCCTGATCGCCAACATGGAAAACGGCTCGACGGTTTATACGTCGGTCGTGCCGTCCGATGTGGTCGCCCAGGATCTTGGCGATGCGGTGGTGCTGACCGGCGTGGCCCGGATTTCGGTGAACGCGGGCGGCAAACCGAATTCCTTCGGGGTGCGATTCACCGATGTGTATCAGAACCAGGGCGGAACATGGCGGATGGTGACCTGGCAGTCGACGAAGCTGCCGGAGTAATTTTTCCCGGGCAGGTCCTGACGTGGCGACCCGCTTGCTACGTCAGGACCCGCAGGCCGAGGTGTTCGGCCATTGGGACGAAGTCGCGATCATCGTGGAGCAGTTCGTGGGCCCCGTCGATGCAGAACGTGCCGATGATCAGGTCGGCGGTCTTACGGACCGTGATCCCCAGCCGCCGTAAGCGGCGATAATGGAGGGCAGCGGCACCCGCCAGACGGGCGTCGAGCATCGGCACAACCCGGTACATGCGGAGCAATTGCTCCAGCCGAACAGCAGTCGCCTCGTCCCGCGCGCCTTGCAGCACCTCCATCAACACCAAGTCTCCGACCAGGATGCGACGGCTGTCGTCCTTGAGTGCTGCGTGCAGTCGGCGCACGGCTGGGCTGTCCGAACGGCGAAGGCGCGCGATCCAAACGGAGCTATCGACGACGATCATGCGCCGGGATTCGGATCGCGCCCCTCCCGCATCGCATCGAGGTCTCCATCCCATCCCATCCCGGCCATCTCATCGAACGCCGCCAAACGGAGATCGTGGAGAACGACACGACGAAGCGCCTCTTCCACCGTCGCCTTTTTGGTAGCCTGACCCGTCGCCTTCATGGCGGCGGCCAACAAATCGTCGTCAATCTCGATATTCGTGCGCATGATGAACCAGCATGTGTATCACTACCGCTCTATCATACACATCCCACTCTACTTGATCAATCCAGCGCTCCGAGGCAACGTCAGCGACAGCTCCGGAATACAGATGATCAGCATCAGCCCGACCAGCAGCGCGATCAGATACGGCCAGTAATATCGGGCGTGCTGCCAGACAGTGACGTTCGCGAAGCGCAGGGCCATCAGCAGGCCCACGCCCAAGGGCGGCATGAACAGCCCGATGCCAACCGCGGCTGTCTGCACGATATCGAAATGCACAGGGTGGACGCCGATCTTCGTCGCGATCGGGAACACCACGGGAATCAAGACCACCGCCGCCGGCAGCCCCTCCAGCAGCATGCCGAACAGCATCGTCATCAGTGCCACGCCCGTCAGGAACAGCCACTGGTGCCCCGTCAGGGGCGCCAGCGCCCACCCCAGGAATTCGGGCGCACCGGAAAGCCCCATCAGGTACTGAAAGATCGTCGCGACCGCCAACAGGAAAACCACGACGCCGGTCAGCACGCCGGCCTCGTAGGCCAGGACCAGGATTTCCATCCAGCTGACGTTGCGATAATAAAACTTCGCCGCCAGCAGCGAGTAAAGGGCAACAATCGCCCCAGCCTCGGTCGCGGTAAACGCGCCCATGTAGAATCCGCCCAGGATCACGATGGGGATCACCATCGGCACCGCAGCGCCTTTCATCGCGCGCCACAAACGCGCCAGGCTGGTGCGGGCGTCCTTTGGCCAACCGAGGATCTGTGCCTGAATCATCACCAATACGCACAGGCAGGCGCCGATCACCGCCGCGGGCAGGAAACCGGCGAGGAATAGGGCGACAGCCGACTGGTTGGTCACCGCGGAAATCACAATCATGAAGATCGCCGGCGGCACCAGCATCCCCATCGCGGTGCCGGCGCAGATCAGCGACGCCGCGTCTTCGGCCCGGTAGCCCGCGCGCTTCAACGGCGGCACAAGGGCGGAACCCAGCGCCGATACCTCGGCCATTTTGGAACCGCAAATGTCGGAGAAGAAATACGACACCACGATCACCGACATGCCCAAGCCACCGCGCAGCCAGCCCACCAGCGCTCGGGCCAATTCGACGAGGGAATTGGACATCCCCGCCCGCTCCATCAAGGATCCCGCGAACACGAAGGACGGGATCGCCAGCAGCACCCAGCTTTGCGACGACGCGATCATGGTGGAGCCGAGCTGCTGGAGCGGATAGCCGCCGACAAGCAGACCCGACACCGCGGCAGCGCCCAGGCAATAGACGATCGGCATCGACAGCAGCAGAAAGCCAATGAAGACCAGAACGGTAACGAGCAGAACCACGTTCTATTCCTTCACATCGGCAATGGTGTGTTCGCGGGGGTCGAGGCCGGCTTTCACCGCGTTGATCGCCATCAGCAGGCCGCCCACGGCCATCGGGGCGTAAACCCAGGCGAGGCTGAATTCCAACCCCGGCGACGTCAGGGTATGGTTCAGCACCGCCAGTTTGTAGCCCAGCCATGCCACCAGCAGCGAAAAGGCGAAGATCACCGCATAGTTCAGGTAATGGATATACGCGCGAACCCCGGGCGGAAACCGGTGCACGAGGATCGACAGCGCGAAATGACTCCGCTCCCCCACGCCGATCGCCGCGCCGATCAGCGTGAGCCATGCCAGCGCGGTTTCGCCCACTTCCTCCACCCAGAAGAAATTGACCGGATCGACGTCCATCCAGTCGGTAATCGGCAGCAGGATGTAGCGGGCGATCACGCCGAACAGCATGGTGCCGATGGCACCCAGCACAAGGCCGCCAACGACGATTTTCGGGATCAATTCGAGCGTACAAACGAAACGCGGGGCAGGCATGGTTCAGGCCTTCGATTCGGTAATCAGTTTCCACAATTCGCCATATTGCGTCTGATAGGCCGGCCAGACCTTTTCTTTCGCGCGCGCCAGGAACGGTTCCCGAGCGGGCACGTTGACGACCATGCCTCTGGGCTCCAGCAGTTCCTTGGCGCTTTTTTCCGAATCGATGCTTTCGGTGATGCCCCGCACCTTGCCCTGCGCTTCCCGCCCGGTATCGAGGATGAGTTTCTGTTGTGCCGGCGTCAGTCCGTTGAATATCCCAAGATTCATCGCGACGACGGTGGAACCGTAATTGTGGCCCGTCATGGAATAATACTTCGAAACTTCGTAGGCTTTCAGCGGCACCATGTTTACCACGGGCAGATCGGCCCCATCGATCACGCCCTGCTGCGCAGCGGTGATGACCTCATTCCAGCCTAGCGGCACCGCCACGGCGCCAAGGCCGTTCACGGTGTCGGTGAAGACTTTCGAAGGCTGCGTGCGGATTTTCAGCCCGCGCAGATCGCGCGGCTCGTTGATGGGACGCTTCGAATTCCAGAAATGCCGGAACCCGTAATCGAAGAAATAGCAGACTTTCACGCCGTATTTTTCCTGGAACACCTTGTCCAGCTTGTCCCCGACCGCGCCGTTCATCAGCCGGTAGGCATGTTCGTAGGATTGAATCAGGTAGGGCACGAGGAAAACGCCCATCTCCGGGAAGATCGTCGCGGCGGCGCCGGACGGGGTGCCCATGAAAATGTTCCCCGACTTCACCGCGTTCAAAATATCGATTTCCTTGGTCAACAGCGTGCCGCCATGGAATTCGACGTCAAGTTCCCCTTTCGACCGTTCGGTTACCGCCTTGGCGAACCACTCCAGGGCGATGGCCCCGGATTCCGGCGGCGGCACGATATGCGCGATCACCAGTTTCTTCGGCGCCGTTTGTGCGAACGCCGGGGCCTTGCCGGTTGCCAGAATACCGGCGAGGCCGGCAGCAGCCTTCAGGACCGTGCGGCGCGGGGCAGGCAGGACGATGCGGGGTACCATGGCTTTTTCGCTCCCAGGCTGATTCGGCGTTGCTTGCCGAGCACCCTAGAGCAGTGGGACGTTGAGGCCAACCAGAGGAGACGCACGATGCCCAACGCCGTTCAGGAACATTTCACCTTCGGTCACTCCAGATGGGGAGCGGCCGACCAGCTTGGCGCGGGTAACCTGCTGACAGCCGAAAAGCGCCTGAGCGCGCTGGCCAGCGTCACGCAGGGCCGCGTGTACGACCTGTCGCACGAAATCCACATGGGCGCGCCATACATGGCGCCGAACCAGACACCGTACCTCATGTCGATCTGGTCGTCGTGGAAGGACAGCATCAAGCGCCGCCGCGCCGCCGGGTTCCGCAACGATGCCGGCACCAATCTCGAACGTGTCGAGATGAACATGCACACCGGCACCCATATCGATGCGCTCGGGCACTTCTCCAGCGGCGACTTCCTGTTCAACGGTTTCTGCGCGCCCGAGGTCGTGACCGACTGGGGCCTCACCAAGCTCGGCATTGAAAACGCGCCACCGATCATCACCCGCGGCCTGCTGTTCGACGTCGCCGGGCTCGATGGCGGGGACCATCTGAACCCAGGCCGGGTGGTCACGCCCGACGACCTCGCGCGCGCCGCCAAGGCTGGCGGGTTCACGGTGGAACCGGGCGATGTCGCCCTTATTCGCAGCGGCTGGGGGCGGTATTTCGCGGTCGACAACGCCAAATACCTGACGGGCGAGCCGGGCATCGACGTGCCCGCCGCGCAGTGGCTGATCGATCAGGGCATCGCCGCCATTGGATCGGACAACATGGCGGTGGAGGTGCTGCCGAACCCCGATCACGGGCTGGGCCTGCCGGTGCATCAGTTCGCCCTGTCGAAACATGGGGTCTATCTGATCGAAAACCTCGCGCTGGAGGAACTCGCGCGCGACCGCGTCTCGACGGTGTGTTTCGTGCTGCTGGCGACAAAGTTCCGGGGCGCGACGGGTGTGCCGGTGCGCCCGGTGGGCATGGTGTAGGCCGAAGCATGAGCCTGCGCCGTGCCCTCCCATTTCTCTCGGTCGCCGCGGGCCTCGCTTTGTGGGAGGGGATCGGGCGACTGACGCCGCCTATCGTGTTCTCCCCCTTCTCCGCCACGGCATGGCAGTTGCTGCACACCGCGGCGTTGCCCGGCGCAATCCTCCAGTCGCTGGGCACGCTGCTCACCGGATTTCTGCTGTCCGCGGTCGTTGCGCTGCCGTTGGGATTCGCGATGGGCCGGGTCTGGTGGGTGCGTGAAATGTTTCATCCCATTATGACCGGGCTTTATGCCATTCCGCCGGTGGCGTTCATTCCATTTCTGATCGTCTGGTTCGGACTGTTCGTGGAATCGCGCATCGCGATCGTCGTCATCATGTGTTTCTTCGAAATGCTGACGATTGCCTCGGCCGGCGCGGCCAATATCGACCGCCGCCTCCAGGATGTCGCCCGCAGTTTTGCCGCGTCCCGCCGCCGCACAGCCACGGCCGTGCTGATCCCCGCCAGCATGCCCTTCCTGTTCACCGCGCTGCGTGTCGGTTTGGTCCGAGCCGTCGCGGGCGTGATCACGGGGGAGTTGCTGTTGTCGCCGGCGAATCTCGGAAAAATCCTGCTCGACAACGCCGCCCGTTTCAACACCGCCGGCATCCTTGGGATCGTTGCGACCGTCGCCCTGCTCGGCCTCTGCGTCCAGCAGGGGCTTTTGTGGCTGGAGCGGCACGTATTGCGCTGGGAACGACCATGATATTGCTTCTCCGTCTCAGCGGCATCGCCATTTTCCTGGTGCTTTGGGAAATCGCCGGCCGGTCCATGGGCGCGGCGTTGCTGGCACCGCCGTCGGACGTGATCGCCGAACTCGGGAAACTGGCGACCGAGGCGCAATCGCGCGCAACGATCTGGCAATCCCTGGCGCCCGCGGTCGTGGGGTTCGGAATCTCCTGCGCGATCGGCATGCCCTTGGGGGCGATCATGGGGCGGTCGAAGGTCGCGGACGCGCTGCTGCATCCCTGGATGAGCCTGTTCGTCGTGACCTCGGTGGCTGCCATCGTGCCGATCCTGATCCTGATGGTCGGCACCGGGTGGTGGTTCGTGGTGACGGTGGTTGTGTTGTCGTCGGTCTGGTATGTCGTCCTGACAACGTATCAAGGGGCTGTGCGCATCAACCGCCGGCTGCTCGATGTCGGGCGGGCTTTCGGTGCATCCCGCGTGCAGATATTCCGCGCGGTCATGCTCCCAGCGCTGTTCCCCTATTTGCTTGCTGGAGCGCGCATCGGCCTGGTGCACGCCATTCGGTCGGTCGTGTTGGCGCAGCTTTTCATCCTCACTGGCCTCGGCGGGTTGCTGCAGGAGGCCGGGATGGACATCTCCACCGCACGTCTCTTGGCGCTGCTGGTCGTGATCATGGGACTGGGCCTGATCGCCAGCCACGGCCTGGGACAGGTGGCGCATTGGCTGGCCCCCTGGCAGAAGACCGTCGACGAGAGAACCTGAACAAAGGAACGGGTTATCCCGCGAGCGTACCCCTTCAAGCCGCGAGCTGCGCCACCGTTTCGCTGTCGCCAGCGACAGTCGTGCGCCGCATGTCGCGGATCTGATTGTTATCGAACCGGGTCACGCGATGCACCGTGGTCCGGTTGTCCCACATGACAAAATCGTATTGTTGCCATGCGTGCGAGTGGAAGAATTGTGGCTGGGTCGCGTGCTCGGTCAGATCGCGCAGGAACGCCCGCGCTTCGGGCACCGGCCAGCCGATGATCTTGCCGGCATGCGATGACAGGTAAAGGGACTTGCGCCCGGTCACGGGATGGGTGCGCACCAGCCGCTGTCGGACCGGTTTGAACATCGCCATCTCTTCCGGCGTCAGATCGTCGAACCCCAACAGACCGCGGGAGTAGATCAAGGAGTGCTCGCAGATCAGGTCCTCGATCTCAGCCTTGGTTTTGTCGTCCAGCGCATCGTAGGCGGCGCGCATGTCGCAGAACTGTGTGTTGCCCCCCTTCCCGACCGTCACCCGGCCGGACAGCAGCGAGTATTTCGCCGGCACCGCGCGGAAGGAACTGTCGGAATGCCAGAGCTGATTACCCAGATTGAACATCCGCTTGCGGTCGTCGCGCGCCAAAGGCTTGTGATCGATGCCCAGGTTCGAGACGTCGGCCATGTAAGGGTCAAGCCGCTTTTCGTTCGCTTTGACGATATTGCCGCCGGCCGTGTGCTCCAGCGCGCCAAAATTCCGGCTGAAAGCCTGCTGCTGCTCGTCGGTGAAACGTTGGTCATGGAAGACGAGCACGGCATACCGGTCCATCCCGGCCTCGATCGCCGCCACCTCGCCCGGCGTCAGCGGTTGGGTCAGGTCGATGCCCGTTACCTCGGCCACGAAATGCGGGCTGTACGGACGAATGCTGACGGACATGAACGCAACTCCAAGGGGGCCGCCGGAACCGTAACCCGAGTCATGGCAGGGGTGAAGTCTGGCGCGGTTGCCTCCCTTGCGCGCGGATGACAGAACCGCCGCGCAGGCGACGCCCAACAGGATAAGCAGCCAATGCCGGATGACGGAACGAACGTCCCGCACGTGCGGGAAAAGGACTCCGGCCGCACCATGGTGCTCGCCGCCTGCTTGATGGCCACCTTCATGGCGGCGGTCGAGAGCACCATCGTCGCCACATCCATCCCCACCGTGGTCGGAGAGCTCGGCGGGTTCGACCTGTTCAGTTGGATCTTCACGGTTTACCTGCTGACCCAGGCCGTCAGCATTCCGGTCTATGGGCGGCTCGCGGACCTTTATGGGCGCAAACCGGTCTTCTTCACCGGCGCGGGGCTGTTTCTGGTCGGCTCGACCTTGTGCGGATTTGCTTGGGACATGCCGTCGCTGGTGTGCTGCCGGGCCCTGCAAGGCATTGGGGCCGGAGCGATCCAGCCGATCGCGGCGACGATTCTGGGCGATATCTATACGCCAACCGAACGAGCCAAGATTCAGGGGCTGGTTTCCAGCGTCTTTGGCGTGTCCGCCGTCGTGGGGCCGTCGCTCGGCGCGTTTCTGACCGAGCAGGTGAGCTGGCGCAGCGTTTTTTGGGTCAATCTGCCGATCGGGGTCATGGCGATCTTCATGATCGCCCGGTTCCTGCACGAAAACATCGAGCATCGCCCTCGCCGCATCGACTGGCTCGGGTCGCTGCTGCTCCTGGTCGCGTTCGGCGGGCTGATGATCGCGATGGTGCAAGGCGGCGGGATGCGGCCGGCCACATTCTGGATCGTGCTGGGGATCGGGCTGATCGCGACGGCTTGGCTGATCGTGCATGAGGCGACAACGCCGGAGCCGATGCTGCCCCTGGAACTCTGGCGAATCCGGGTCATCGTCGCCGGCAGCCTGGGCGGGTGTGGGACCGGGGCGACCATGATGGGGGTGTCGGCCTTTCTGCCGTCCTATGTGCAGGGGGCGATGGGGCGGTCGGCCCTCGCCGGCGGATTGGTGCTGGGCGCGATGTCGGTCAGTTGGGCGCTGGCGAGCATCCTGAGCGCGCGGATCATGCTGCGCACGTCCTACCGGCTGGTCGCGGTGCTCGGGGCCATCGCGCTGGCATCGGGGTGCGCGATGTTGACAGTGTTGAAACCATCGGATGGGCCGCTTTGGGCCGCGGCGGCGTCGTTCGTGATGGGAATCGGCATGGGGTTCGCGAACACGGTGTTTATCGTGTCGATCCAGGCCTCGGTCCCGTGGCGGCAGCGCGGGGCGGCGACATCGTCGAACATGTTCCTGCGGTTCGTCGGGCAATCGGCCGGGGCAGCGGGATGCGGCGCGGTGCTGAACGCGACAATGCTGCGGATGGATCCCACGGCACCGTCCGAGGTCGACCGGCTGATGGACGCCGCCAGTCGGCAGGCGATGCCGGCTGCAACGGTCACGCATCTGGTCGATGTGATGGCGGCGTCGCTGCACAACGCCTATCTGCTGGCGCTGCTGTTTTCCCTGATCACGCTGGTCGTGGCCTCCTGTATTCCGGCGCGCCTTAGCCCGCGGCATCAGACCCATCAAAAATGACCGCTGGGCGGATACGCCGCGTGACCTTTACGCCGAAAGGGGCTAACGAGGGGCCTTGTTAACAGGCCCTCGCTCGATCGTATCCGGGCGCGAATCCTGCGTTCGTCACGCCATCAGGAGAGGCCGGTGGTCTTCAAACCGAATTACAACCAGCAACGTGCCGAACGCGACCGCGCCAAGCAGGCGAAAAAGGAAGCGAAACTGCGGGAGCGGGAGGAAGCCTCGCGCCGCAAGGCCGACGAGAGCGACGCCTCGCCCCCCAGCGACAAACCGGCGGGCGAGGCTGCTTAAACCCTACTGGCACATGGCCAGGCAGGCGGAATCAATCATGCCGCAGGCCTGATCGCACTGGTCCGGCGTCACGATCAGCGGCGGGGTCAGTCTCAGCACGTTTTCGCTTGCCGGTAGCGTAAGCAGCCCGGCCTGCGAGCAGGCGGCCTGGATATCGGCTTGCGGCCGGAGGCAATGCAGCCCCAGCAGCATGCCGTAGCCACGGACCTCGTCGAAGACGGCGGGGTGTTTGGCGACAATCGCTTCCAGTCCTTGGCGCAAATGCTGCGCCGTGTGCACGACCCGATCGAGAAAGCCGGGCGCACCGATCACATCCAACACCGCATTGCCGGCCGCGCAGGCAAGCGGGTTGCCGCCGTACGTCGTGCCATGGGTACCGGGGGTGAGGTGTCGTGCTGTTGCCCCTTTTGCGAGCACCGCACCCAGCGGAAAACCGCCACCGATACCTTTCGCCAGGGCCATGACGTCCGGTTCGATGCCGGCCCATTCATGGGCGAAGAGCTTGCCGGTGCGCCCCATGCCGGTCTGCACCTCATCCAATCCCAACAGGATACCGTATTCGTCGCAGACCGCCCGGAGGTCCTGGAGGAAGCGGATGTCAGCCCTGCGCACGCCGCCATCGCCCTGAATGGGTTCGACGATGATGCCGCAGGTTTCCGGGCCGATCGCATCGCGGACAGCGTTCATGTTGTTCAGCGGCACGTGGTCGAAACCGCCCGGCACCGGGCCAAATCCCTCGCGATACTTGGCGTTGCTGCCGGCGGCAAGTGTGCCAAGCGTGCGGCCGTGGAATGCTCCCTCGAAACAGATCAGCCGCGTGCGTTCGAGCCGGCCGGTCGAGGCCATGGCCTTGCGCATCATTTTGATCATGCCCTCATTGGCCTCCGCGCCGGAATTGCAAAAGAACACGCTGTCGGCAAACGACCGGTCCACCAGCCGTTGCGCGAGACGTTCGGCTTGCGGGATGCGATAGAGGTTGGAGACATGCATCAATTGCGATGCCTGTCTCGCGATCGTGTCGACCAAATGGGGGTGAGCGTGACCGATCGAGCTGGTGGCGATGCCGGCACCGAAATCGAGGTATTTTCGACCGTCTTCGGTCCACAGAAAGACACCTTCGCCATGGGTGAAGGGCAGATCGGCCCTGACGAAGTTGGGTAGCAAGGCGGGAAACATGGTGTGTGCTCCTGGATGTGCCAGACCCCGCGCGCGCAACAAAAAACCCGCCGGCGGAGCGCTGGCGGGGTGTGGGTCGGCGGTTCGCTGAAACCCGGGCTGTCAGTCCCCGTTACACCGGCCGCACGAAATCCTCCGCGCCATGTCATGGCAGCGGCGGCGTCGGTTGGCGGTGTTGCACATATTCAGCATGTTCCGACCGTGTCATGCTGCCGCACAGCGCGTCAAGCGCGAATTTGCTCGGAGTCTCCTGCCCCATGTTGTTCTCGCCCCTGCGCCTTGGTGCGCTGACGCTGCCTAATCGCGTGGTGATGGCGCCGCTGACCCGGCAGAGGGCCGGGGCTGGGGATGCGCCGACGGCGTTGAACGCCCTGCACTATGCGCAGCGGGCCTCGGCCGGTTTGATCATAGCGGAGGCGTCGCAGGTTTCCGCTCGGGGACGCGGCTATGAGGGAACACCGGGATGTTATTCGGCCGAGCAGCCGGCCGGCTGGCGGCTGGTGACCGATGCGGTGCATGCGGCGGGGGGACGGATTTTTCTCCAGTTGTGGCATGCGGGGCGTCGGTCGCATCCCAGTCTGTTGGGCGGTTCGTTGCCGATCTGTCCATCGGCGGCACAGCCGTCGTTGCCGGTGCGCCTGCCTGGTGGCGCAGAGCAGCCGCCGGTGCCTCACGCGCTGACGCTGGATGAAATTCCAGGCGTGGTGGAGGATTTTCGGATTGGCGCGGCCAATGCCCTGGCAGCGGGCTTCGATGGGATCGAGTTGCATGGAGCGAACGGCTATCTGATCGAACAGTTTCTGACCGACAAGGCGAACTGGCGGACGGATGCCTATGGCGGGGACCGGTTGCGGTTTTTGCTGGAGGTTGTCGCGGCGGCGATCGATGTTTGGGGCGCGGATCGGGTGGGGATACGGTTTTCTCCGTTCGGGCACGCCAACGACGGCGGGGACAGCGATCCGGAAACGACGTATGGGCGAGCGATACGGGCGTTGGACCCGTTGGGGCTGGCCTACTTGCACCTGATCGAGCCTCGGGTCAGCGGCGCCACCGATGGCGATCCGGATGCACCGCCGGTCGCGGGGCTGTTTCGGCCGTTATGGTCTGGGCCCTTGATCGTGGCAGGTGGGTTCGACCGCGCAAAGGCGGATGCGGTTCTGGCGGAGGGGACGGCCGACGCGGTGGCGTTCGGACGGATGTATATCTCCAATCCAGACTTGGTGGAGCGGTTGCGGGATGGCGTGCCGTTTACCCGATACGATAGAGCAACTTTTTACGGTGGTGGTGGGGTGGGATATACGGATTATCCGCCGGGGCGTTGAGGCAGCGTCGGCAAGCAATACCAACCCGCGATGATTGGGACTCTCTCGACCGTCCAGTCTCCACCGTCATGCCGGCGTATGCCGGTATCCACGCCTTTGTTCCAGCACGAAAATCGTGGATGGTGGCATGCACCGCCATGACGTGAAGACGACCCTGG
>CAIRCM010000121.1 GCA_903877125.1 uncultured Acetobacteraceae bacterium
CCGTTGACGGCGAAGGGGGTGGTCAAGCGGGTCTACACCGATCTGGCGGTGCTGGATGTGACGCCTGACGGGTTCATGGTTTTGGATATCGTCGATGGGTTGACGTTCGAGGGGTTGCAGGAGCGGACGGAAGCTCGACTGTTGCGGGCGGGGTGACGGTGCCGCGACAGGTGGCCGGGACAGGCCCGGCCATGACGAATTATTGCGTTCGCCCGGCTTGTGGCCCTTAGTATTTATCGAGCACGTACAGTTCCGCGGGTAGGCGGATCGCGCATCCGGTACCCGTTGACGGCGGAGGGGGTGGTCAAGCGAGTCTACACCGATCTTGCGGTGCTGGATGTGACGCCTGACGGGTTCGTGGTTTTGGATATCGCCGATGGGCTGACGTTCGAGGGGTTGCAGGAGCGGACGGAGGCAGCGCGAGGCGACGGTGCCGCGACAGGTGGCCGGGACAGGCCCGGCCATGACGGATTATTATGTTCGCCCGGCTTGTAGCCCTTAGTATTTATCGGGCACGTACAGTTCCGCGGGCAGGGTGCGCCGTTCGTAATTCGGATCGAATACGCGTTCCGGCAATTCGACTGGTTCGTGCGGCACGTCCTCGTAAGGGATTTGCGCCAGCAGATGGGCGATGCAGTTGAGGCGGGCGCGTTTTTTATCGTTGCCCTCCACGATATACCATGGCGCTTCGGGAATGTTCGATCGGGCGAACATGTCTTCCTTGGCTTTGGTATATTGTTCCCAGCGGACGCGGGATTGCAGGTCCATCGGCGATAGTTTCCACTGCTTGATCGGGTCGTGGATACGCATCAAAAACCGAGCCTGCTGTTCCTCGTCGGTGATCGAGAACCAGTATTTGATGACCATGATGCCGGAACGGACCAGCATCCGTTCGAATTCCGGGACGTCGCGGAAGAATTCCTCCACCTGTTCCTCGGTTGCGAAGCCCATCACCCTTTCGACCCCGGCCCGGTTATACCAGCTACGGTCGAACAGGACGATTTCGCCGGCCGCCGGGAGGTGCGGAATGTAGCGCTGAAAGTACCATTGTTCCTTCTCCCGGCTGGACGGCGCCGGCAGCGCGACGGTGCGGCAGATGCGGGGGTTGGTCCGTTGGGTGATGCGTTTGATCGCGCCGCCCTTGCCGGCGCTGTCGCGGCCTTCGAACAGGACCACGACCTTGAGGCCCTTGTGCACGACCCAGTCCTGCAGCTTCACCAGTTCGGTTTGCAGCCGCAGGAGTTCGCGGAAATAGAAGCCGCGGTCGATGGTGCTTTTGGTGCGGGCGAGATGGTGTTCCCGCAGGATCGCGGGAATGCGGTCATCGTCGAGTTCGTTTTCCAGTTCCTCGTCGAAATCGTCTTCCAGTTCGGTATCGACCCAGGATTTCGTTGTCGTCGCCGGTTTGCCGTTCGTCATTACGATTCCTTCGCCCGATCCGATTACCGGCCATTGAGATGGCGGCATTCTGCCGGCGGTCCGGACCGAGCGTGTTACGATCGGGTTAATATTGGGTGACGTTGCGGTATATCACCAGCACTGCCATCGTTGGCACAGCGCAGCGCATGCGCGGCTTCCCTCGTCAGGTTCCGCGCCATAACCTTCGGCGAAATGGAGGATGCAGCATGCTGACCAGGATCGAAATCCGCTCCCGCGTGCCGTTGGTGGATGGTGCGCCGTTCGGGGCCAGTGGGGCCTATGACCGGATCGAGGGCACGGCGTACGGTGTGCTCGATCCCGAGCATCCGAGGAACCGGGGGATCGCGTTGCTGGGGATGGCGGCGCGGGATGCGCGGGGGCTGGTGGCGTATGAGTCGGATTTCGTGCTGCTGACGCCGGCCGATCCGGCGTTGGGCAATGGGCGCCTGCTATATGAGGTGAACAACCGCGGGCGGATCATGATGATCGCCAACCTCTGCGCGGGGCGCGTGGGGAACCAATGGCCGGACGCGGCGGCGCTGGGCAATGCGCTGCCGTTGCGGCTGGGGTTCTCCGTGCTCTGGTCCGGCTGGGATCCCGGGGCACCGAAGGCGACGGGGCTGGGACTGACAGTCCCGACGGTGCCGGGTTTGACGAAGCGGATTCGCGAGGCGTTCGTGTCCGGCACGCGGCTTGGCGTGCATGAGATGCTGAAGCTCACGCATGAGGCCGCCAGTGCCGATGCGGTGGTAACGGTCCGGCGGACGCAGACCGGGGCGCGGACGCCGGTGCCGTTTGCCTTCGCCGACAACCGGACGATCCGGCTGTTGCCGGAGGGGACGACACCGACCATCGGATCGATCTACGAGGTCCGCTACGACGCGACCAACCCGCGTGTTGGCGGGATCGGGTTCGCGGCGACTCGGGATATCGTCAGCCATCTGCGTCGGAACGGGGAGACCGTGACGGGGCGCCGGATCACGCACACCCTGGCATTCGGGATTTCGCAGGCCGGTCGGTATCTGCGCGACCACATCGCGCAGGGCTTCAACGCCGATGAGGACGGTGCTCGGGTGTTCGACGGCGTGCAGTCGCATGTCGCCGGGATCGGGCGGGTGTTTCTCAACACGCCGTTCGCGCAGCCGTTCCGCACCCGCACCTGGCATGAGGACCACGATTTTCCGGAGGTCGGGTTTCCGTTTTCCTCGGCGATGCTGGACGATCCGATCACTGGTGCTTCGGGGGCGCTGATGCGGGGCGATGGGTCCGATCCGCTGCTGATCGAGACGAACACATCCACCGAATATTGGCAGAAGGGGGCGTCGCTGCTGCACACCGATCCGCTGGGCAGGCGGGATGTGGCATTGCCGGCGAATGTCAGAGCCTATTTGGTGGCGGGGACGCAGCATGGGGGGAAGGCGGGGATGCCGCGCGATGCGGGGCCCTGCGTCAATCCGCGCAACTGGCATGACCCGATGGCAGCGGTGCGGGCGCTGCTGGTGGCGTTGGATGCGTGGGTGACCGTGGGTTCGGAGCCGCCGCCGAGTCGGGTGCCGACGATTGCCGATGGGACACTCGTACCGGCGAACGCGGTGGCGTTTCCGGCGGTGCCGGGCCTGACGCCGCCGCGGGCGGCGAACGATGTTACCCCCCTGCCCGACTGGACCGACCCGAAGCCGGCCCCTCGCGCTTATGGGGCGCTGGTGCCTCAGGTGGGGGCGGACGGGAACGAACTGGCAGGGATCCGTCTGCCGGATATCGCTGTGCCCCGGGGCATGTTCGCGGGGTGGAATCTTTACCGGGAGCCTTACCCGGCGGGCGAGTTGGCGGACCGGGAGGGGACGTTCCTGGCGTTCTCCCCTGCCCGGCTGGCCGAGCTCTATCCGACGCCGGAGATCTACGCGGGCGCGGTGCGTTCGGCGACGCAGGCGCTGCTGCGCGACGGGCTGTTGCTGGCGGAGGATGCGGCAGCGTATGAAGCGGCCTCAACGACCCACCTTTGATCTGAGTGTGAAGCATGACCCCATCCGATATCGAACGGGTGCAAACCTACCTGCGGCGCCTGTTCGGCTCAGACCAGATCAAGGTCGTGCCGCCGATGCGCAAAGGCCTTTCGACCGAGCTTTCGGTGAAGGACGAGATCGTCGGGACGGTTCACAAGGATACGGATGACGGGGAGACGTCGTACTGCCTGACGATCACGATCCTGGAAGAGGATTTGCCGCCGGTGCCGAAGGTGGCGGGGCCGGCGCCGCGGGCGCGGCGTTAGGGCGCCGGCCGCTCATCGCCGCGGTGCGCGGTTTTCCAGCCGTGCATTGCCAGTAGCGGCAGCAGCGGGACGGTGGCGCTGAGGGAGACCAGGGCCCAGAAGGGCCCGAGGCCGAGGCTGCCGTTGGCGTGCAGGCCGGCGGACATGACGCCCAGGGCATAGGCGCAATCCCAGACCGGCATGGCGAAGGTGAAGAAGATGCCTTGCTGCTGGGGCGTCAGACGTTCCTGCATGGCGGTGAACCAGGTCGCGGTGGACAGGATTTCCGGCACGCTTGCGGCGGCCAGGACGATCATTGCCTGGGTCCCGCTGACCGTCAGGAGCAGCGCCAGATGCAGGACGCCTTCCAGGATTCCGGTGACCAGGGTCAGGCCGTAGGCGGACATCCAGCGCTGTAGGCGTCGCCCGAGCATTCCGGCGGCCAGGGCGCCGATCAGGGCGCCGACGCCTTGGGCGGACAGCAGGCCCGTCCAGGCTGTATCGGAGGCTCCGTACCAGTCTCGGTTGGCCCAGAACAGGAAGGGGCGCAGCCCGCCGAGCATGACCATGTAGGTGACGGCGGCGATGAGGAGGCCGGTGAGGATGCGGTCGCCGCGCAGCATCGCGACGAACTCCATGGGGGAGGCGATGAAGCGTTGGCGATCTGTTTTCGGTTGGGCGGCAATGCGGAGGCGGGAGACGGGCAAGGCTGCGAACAGGATGGCGGTGCCGAAGGCGAGGAAGGCGGGTTCGAAGCCACCGAGGACGGCGAGGCCGCCGATGATGGGTCCGACGATTTTGGCGGCGCGATCGGCGACGGAGCACAGGGTGTTGGCGGCCATGGACAGGCCGTCCGGCGTTGCGGGACCGCGCAGGGACAGGAGCGAGGGATTGACGAAGACGTCCAGCGTGCCGATGGCGGCGATGGTGATCTGAAGGAATACGAACGTGTGCCACCACGGGAGGGAGGCGGTGAGCAGGCCCTCGGCTGCCAGGGCGCAGGCGGCGACTCGGATGGCGCCGTAGCGACGGAGGAAGCCTCCGGCGATGGGGGCGAGGAGGATTTTCGGCAGGATTCTGAGGCCGAGGCTCAGCACGAGTTCGCTGCCGGCGCCGAAGCGCTCGGCGACCAGGATGGGCAGGGCGGCCATCACGCACCAACTGCCGAGGTTGTTGCAGACCAGCGCCAGCCACAGGGAGCGGAAGCGCGGCGTCGTCAACAAGGTCTTCCAGTCCTGCATACTATTCCCGGTTGCGGTGGCGAGTGCCTTATGATGCAAGGCGGCGGGATCGTCTCCCCCCTGGATGTTTGCCCCTATGTTGCGCCTGACCGAACTGAAGCTGCCGTTGGATCATGAACCGAGCGCGCTGCGCACGGCGGCGGCGGCGCGGCTGGGGGTGCCGGAGGAGGCGGTTCTGTCGGTCGAGGTGGCACGGCGCGGGTACGATGCGCGGCGGAAGCGGGATATTCACCTCGTTTATACGCTGGATGTGACGGTGGCGGCGGGTGTCGCGGTGCCGGGGGATGTGACGGAGGCACCGGACACGACCTATGTGCCGCCGGTGTTTGTGCGGGCTGGGTCGGTGCCTCGGCCGGTGGTGATCGGCGCGGGGCCTTGCGGGCTGATGGCGGCGCTGACACTCGCGGAAATGGGGTTTCGGCCGATCGTGCTGGAGCGCGGGAAGATCGTGCGGGAGCGCACCAAGGACACCTGGGCGCTGTGGCGACGGTCGGTGCTGACTCCGGAGAGCAACGTGCAGTTTGGCGAAGGCGGGGCGGGCACGTTCTCGGACGGGAAGCTGTACAGCGGGATTCAGGATAAGCGGCACCTGGGGCGGAAGGTGATGACGGAATTCGTCGCCGCGGGGGCGCCGGACGAGATTTTGTATGTGAGCAAGCCGCATATCGGGACGTTCCGGCTGGTCACGGTGGTGGAAGGGCTGCGGGCGAAGATCGAGGCGCTGGGCGGGGAATACCGGTTCGGGACGCGGGTCGAGGATCTGGTGTTCGGGTCGGATCGTGCGGTGCGTGGGGTGGTGCTGGGCGATGGGTCGGTGTTGGAGACGCCGGCGGTGGTGCTGGCGATCGGGCACTCGGCGCGGGATACGTTCGCGATGCTGGCGCGGCGGGGGGTGCATCTGGATCCGAAACCGTTCTCGATCGGGTTCCGGATCGAGCATCCGCAGGCGGTGATCGATGTCGCGCGGTTTGGGTCGTTCGCCGGGCATCCGGTGCTGGGGGCGGCGGATTACAAGCTGGTGCATCACGCTTCGAACGGGCGGTCGGTGTACAGTTTTTGCATGTGCCCGGGGGGGCGGGTGGTCGCGGCGACGTCGGAGGCGGGATGCGTGGCGACGAACGGGATGAGCCAATACTCACGGGCGGAGTTCAATGCCAACGCTGGGATCGTGGTGGGGATCGGGCTGGAGGATTACCCGGGGGACGTGCTGGCGGGGGTTGAGTTTCAGCGTGTGTGGGAACGGAAGGCTTTTGTCGCGGGCGGCGGGGATTATCGGGCGCCGGGGCAGCGGGTGGGGGATTTTCTGGCGGGGCGGGCATCGGCGGATTTCGGGTCGGTGACGCCTTCGTATAAGCCGGGGGTTCGGCCGGGGGATTTGTCGGACAGCCTGCCGGATTACGCGATCGCGGCGATCCGGGAAGCATTGCCGGTGTTTGCTCGGCAGATTCCGGGGTTCGCGATGGACGATGCGGTGTTGACGGGGGTTGAGACGCGGACGTCCGCGCCGCTGCGGATCACGCGTGGGCGTGGGTTCGAGAGTTTGAATACCGGCGGACTGTTTCCGGCTGGGGAGGGGGCGGGTTACGCGGGGGGGATTTTGAGCGCTGGGGTGGATGGGATACGGGTGGCGGAGGCTGTGGGGAAGATGTTGGCGGGATAGGGGTTGTCTCTTCATCCAGCATCGAATTACACGTTGTTTCTTCAACGAGAGAGGCAGTGTTATGACAGAACCACTGTATAAACCGACCACAGTGCCTCTTCCGGTCGTCATCGGGGTGACGGGACATTGTAATATCGATTCGGATTCGGCGGACGCGGTACGCTGCAAGGTCGCGGCGCTTCTGGCTTGTTTGAAGGCGAGGTTCGGTGATTCGCTGTACGTCATGACCGGACTGGCGGACGGCGCGGATCAGTTGGTGCATCTTGAGGCAAAGCGGCTGGAGATTCATCGGATCGCCGTCCTGCCGCTAAACCACGATCGATATGTCCAGGAGATCGCGGATCGGACCAGTTTCGATGAATGTTGGCACGACGAAGATCTTTTAAGACTCGAATTGCCTTCTCCGGAGTCGGCCGGGTCGGATGGCGACGCGCACTACCTCGATCGCCATTACGAGCAACTCGGCGCTTTTCTGGTCAGCCGGTCCCACCTGTTGCTGGCCCTGTGGGAGGGGCCGGAACGGCAGGCTGGCGCGAACCGTGGCCGGCCCAAAGGCGGCACGGCCGATGTCCTGCACATGCGGTTCGACGTGCATCGCGCGATCGAAGCGTATGGCGACAGTCACCTGTTCGCGGGTTGCGATTCACGTCTCGACGTCGCGCATGCGGACCCGGTGCTGCAGATCGTCACGCCAAGGGAAGGCTCCGCCGAACGGGGGTTTTCGACATATGCCGGCGAATGCCACATTTTGCACGACTGGACCGGATTCAATACGACTCGTATTATCGCAACGGATGGTTTGATGAAGGCGCTTGGCGACAAGGCGACGCACGCTTTCACGCAGATTTGCAATCTCAATAACTGTATTCGACATTTCAAGTCCGACCAGAAGAAATTATTCGAAAAACATGTGGCAAATCGGGAAACGCCAAGCCTGTCCGACAGCCCGAACAAACACCTGGCGCTCCTGAAGTCATTGCAGGCAGAAACCGATGTTGCGGCGGCGATGTACCAGCGCCGACTGATAGGCCAACTCAGCGGAGTACCGCTGAAGGAAATACCGGACCGGTTCGAAGCCGCACAAAATGACGGCACACCATTGCCCTGGCCGGGTGTGCTGACGGTGTTCGGGCTGATCATCCCGATGTCTGTCCTGTCGATCGAACTCTGGTTCCATTTGCACCTTAGCCTGATGTTTCTGGCGCTTTACCTGATCCTGATTTTCGGCATGTTCGGCTTCTACGAACGCGTCATGAAAAAAAACAGTTGGCAGGATCGGTTTCAGGACTACCGCGCGTTGGCGGAGGCGCTGCGCGTGCAGTTGTATTGGGCCGTCGCCGCGATGCCGATCGCCGCATCGGATAATTATCTGCAAAAGCAGGCGGGCGAGCTTGGCTGGATACAATTCGCGTTGCGGGGACCGGCGATCTGGGCTGCGGCGCTCGCACTCGAACTGAAAACACCCAGACACGAGGACGTGCAGAGGGGATGGATCGAAAATCAAATAGAATTCTTCTCGGGCACCGAGAAAAAGCCCGGGAAGGCCAAGCAGAACGAAGACGCCGCGAACCGTAACAAAAACATTGCGTTTGGCTGCTTCGGAACAGGTATGGTCATTATCGCCGTACTCTTCGTCGTCGAGGAGGGCCGCGCGCTGTTTGACGATCGTTCCGGCTGCCTTTGGGTCGTGCTGCATTTCATCGACGAACTGCACGAATACCTCGAAGTGTTCGCGATCGTGCTGTCGGCGATTGCCGCGTCGGTGACGGTGTCCACCAACATTCGGGCGTACAGGGCGCATGCGCACAACTACACGCAGATGGGGGAGATATTCGCGCGTGCCCGCGGCAGTGCCGCGCTGATACCGCACGCCGACGTGTCGACCTTTCAGAAATTGATGCGGGATCTCGGACGCGAGGCGCTGTCCGAAAATGCCGAATGGCTGATGGACCACCGGGACCGGGAGGTTGAACCCAGTCCCTGACCATACCGGTCTCCTGCCCATGGGAGATTCCCAACCGACGCAAGACGAAACCATCGCCGCCGCCATCCATGAAAGCTGGCGCGTGCTGTCCGTCCAGCAGGGCTGGAAGATGCAGCCGCGTCTCGACCAGCCTTACGCGGCGCTCGATGAGGCGGACAAGGCGGAAAACCGTGCGGCCGGGCGGCGTATGGGTGGACGTACGGCGCGGTGCGGGACGACGCGGCGAAATGCCATCCCAGCCTGCCAGCAGGCTGCTGAAAAAGAGAAAGACAGAAGCAACATCCGCCAGTACCCCGCATTCGCCGCTCGGGCGGGGTTGTGTATAACCTTGGCCGCATGATCGAACTCGACGCTTTCCAGACCTCCGATCCCACTCGTTTCGCGGTACAGGCCTCGATCCGTTATGAGGATCTGGACCCTAACCGGCATGTCAATCACGCCAAGTATCTGACCTATCTGGAGGAATGCCGGCTGGCGCTGCGGCGGCATCTCAATGCGGCACTGCAACTGCCGGAGACGTTGGGCTGGGCGGTGGGGGCGTTGTCGATCCAGTATCGGCGGGCGTTGCTCTACCCGGCCGAGGTGCGGGTCGAGACGGCGCCGATTCAGGTGGGGCGGACGTCGTTCACGCTGGGTTATGGCATCCATGACGGCCATGGGAAGGCCAATGCGCTGGCGTCCACGCGGAGCGTGTGCCTGAACGACGAAGGGCGCCCGACACCGCTGCCGGACGCCCTTCGCGATTGGTTGACGGCCCGTCAGACGTAGTCGGTGGCGACGGTCGCGTCCTTGTGGCGGTCGGATGCCACGGCGTTTAAGACCACGGACAGCACCACCGATACGACGAGGTTCAGCACCACCATGGCCAGCGCGATGTAGCATGGCAGCGTGAAGCCGAAGGCCTTGAACGGAAACACCGGACCGAACCCGTTCAGGATGACGAGGTAGGTGCCGCAGCCGAAGCCGGCGGCCCAGCCCAGGAACAGCGCCCAGCCGTTCAGCCACCGCGTGTAGAGGCCGAGGATGACCGAGGGCAGCGTCTGGATGATCCAGACTCCGCCCAGCAGCTGCAGCCACAGCGCGTATTGGAACGGCACCGCGAAGATGAACACAAGGGCGCCGAGCTTGACGACGAGCGAAACGTATTTCGCCATCTGGCTTTCCTGGGCATCGGTGCAGCCGGGGTTGATGAACTCCTTGTAGATGTTGCGGGTATAGGTGTTGGCGGTGGCGATCGACATGATCGCCGCCGGCACCAGGGCACCGATGGCTATGGCGGCGAATGCCACACCCACGAACCAGCTTGGGAACACGTTGAGGATCAAAGCCGGGACCGAGAAGTTGTTGCTGTAGCGCTTGAAGCCTTCGGCGAATTCCGGCATCGACGACACGCCCAGCGCCACCGCCATGAACCCGACCAGGGCCAGGAGGCCCAGCAGCATCGAGTAAGCCGGCAGCATCGCGGCGTTCTTGCGCACCACGCGGGCCGAGGAGGAGCTCAGCACGCCGGTGATCGAGTGGGGGTAGAGGAACAGCGCCAAGGCGGAACCGAAGGCCAGGGTCGCGTAAGCGCTGAAGGCACCGCCGGTGCCGGCCGGGGGTACCGCCAGCAGCAGTTTGGGTGCCGGGATGGCGGCGAAAATGGCACCGTAGCCGCCGAGTTTCATCGGCACGGCGATCAGAATCGCGAACATCGTGAGGTAGATCAGGGCATCCTTGACGATCGCGATCATCGCGGGGGCGCGCAGGCCCGAGCTGTAGGTGAAGGCGGCGAGGATGACGAAGGCGATGATGAGGGGCAGGTCGCCGAAGAAGCCGCTGGTTTCGACCCCCATGGCGCCGATGACGACCTGGATACCAACAAGCTGGAGGGCGATATATGGCATGGTCGCCAGCAGACCGGTCAGCGCGACGACGAGCGCCAGCCACTTGTTGCCGTAGCGTCCGCGCACGAAGTCGGCCGAGGTCACGTAGCCATGCTTGTGCGCCACCGACCAGAGCCGGGGAAACACGAGATAGACCAGGGGGTAGACCATGATCGTGTAGGGGACGGCGAAGAAGAACAGCGCGCCGGCACCGAACAGGCCCGCGGGCACCGCGATGAAGGTGTAGGCGGTGTAGAGGTCGCCGCCGATGAGGAACCAGATCAGCAGAGTGCCGAATCGACGGCCGCCGAGGCCCCATTCATGCAGCTGATCGAGGTCGGCCTTTTTCCAGCGGCTGGCGGCGAAGCCCATATAGGTGACGAGCCCGAACAGGGCGACGAAGACGATGAGGGCGGTGATATTGAGTGCCATCGTTCAGCGCTCCAGCCAGTAGACGAAGCCGATCAAGGCGGCGCTGATCGCGATCCAGGCGAGTTGGTACCAATAGAAAAATGGGATGCCGCCGATCATTGGTTCGGCGGTGTTGTAGGACGACACCCACAGCATCGCCACAAACGGCACCAACAACAACGCCCGCGCCCACATGACGGGCCGCATGGGTTTATGGTCGTCTGGATTGTCGGACATCGATTCCTCCCCCTGGATCGGTTTGGGGTTAGCGCGGTTCGGCGGGGAGGTAAAGAATTTGTGAGTGTCGACGACGGGCTTAGCCGCGCCCGATATAGGGCATCTTGGTTGCCATCACGGTCATGAACTGGACGTTGGCGTCCAGCGACAGGCTCGCCATGTAGGCGACGCCACGGGCGACGTCGTTCACGTCGATGCGGGCCTCGGGTTCGACTTTGCCGCTGGCCTGGAGGCGGCCGCGGGCGGTGTCCTCGTTGCGGGTGGTCGCGGCGTTGCCGATATCGATCTGGCCGCAAGCAATATCGAATTCGCGCCCGTCGAGCGACAGCGCTCGGGTCAGCCCGGTCAAGGCGTGCTTGGTGGCGGCGTAGGGGACGGAGTTGCGCCGGGGGACATGGGCGGAGACGGAGCCGTTGTTGATGATGCGGCCGCCGCGTGGGGTCTGGGCCTTCATCATGCGGAAGGCGTGCTGGGCGCAGAGGAAGGAGCCGGTGAGATTGACGGCGACGACGTTCGACCACTGATCCAGCGTGAGGTCGTCGATCGGAATGTTGCGGGTGGTGATGCCGGCGTTGTTGAACAGGAGGTCGATGCGGCCGTACTGGGATTGGACGGTATCGAAGAGCGCGGCGATCGACGCGGGGTCCGAGACGTCGGTTGGGACGACCAGCATGGCGGGTGGGGCGGTGTTGGCGAGGGCGGCGGTTTCCTCCAGCATCGCCTTACGGCGGCCGGCGAGGACAACGGTAAATCCATCCCGGTGCAGTGCCAAAGCGGTGGCTCGGCCGATGCCGCTGCCGGCGCCGGTGATGACGGCGATTTTATGCATGGTACGATCCCCCAGGGTTGCGAGGGATATCCTTCACCGCATGGGGGCGAAGAGCAACCGATCAGACGGGCAGCCAGCGGTTCCCGCGCGCCTGCGGGTCGTGGCGGGTGCCGATCTGGAAGTGCATGTGCTGGAAATGGTCGTTGCGGCCGTCCTTGTCGGGGGGGGCCGAGACCTTGAAGTAATCGGGATGGAAGATGTTGCGGCTGTCCTTGCCGATGGTGGTGGTGCCGAAATTGTCCGTCCGGTCCAGGCCCTGCGCGGCGGCGAAGTCGTAGACCGCCTTGAACATCTGAAAAGCCGCGGTCAGTTCGGCCGCGCCGCCGGCGTACCATGATTTGACTTCGAGAAAGCCGTTGGTCTTGGGATCCAGGCGGAAGATGGTTTCGTGAAAATTCTCCGGCCAGTCAGGCAGTTTCGTGCCGGCTGCGATGGTTCCGAACGCGGCCGGCATCTGCACCGGTTGCAGTTTCCAATGGCTGAAGACGTTGATTTCGAATGTTCCGGTGCTGTTCTTGCCGGCGATGCCGACGAAATCCATCGCGCGCCCATCGCGGTGCATATCGTCGGCGGCGCTGTCGAACCCCAGATGATAGATCGTGCCGGCGCCGTGCTTGTCGCGCAGCAGGCGGGCGAGACGGACCAGCAGGACGATCATCCGCACGTCCAGCCCGAGGGTCGGATCGCCCTGAATCGGGCGGGCCCAGCTGTCGGTGACCTGCCCGGTCTGGCCATTGAAACTTTTGACGTAGCGGAACTCCACGCCCGCCACGATCGCGCCGGTGATATTGGCCTTGCGGTCGCGCACTTTCGGCAGGAGCAGCGTTGGGATGGTACCGTCGCGGCTGTAACCCTCCACGAGTGCGCAGGCCTGCGGCAGGGTCATGTCGCGGGCTGGCACCATGGAGGCCCCGAAGGCGGTGATGTTGCGTGTCAGATCGTCGGCCGCGGTCATTGGGAGTCTCCTGCGATCCGGTGTTCGATTGTATGACGGTCGCAGACTACACGCGTTGGTGCTGTAGGGTTGGTCACATATGCGTGCTTGGGTTGGGCGGCCACCTGGCGTCGCGCTGGACGCTGCCGTGCGGTGCCGTATTGTCGGCGTTGCAGACCAAGGGAGAGAAACGCGTGGTCAATGGCATGGCGCATCGGCCGGACGGCATCGGCGCCCCACTGCGGCGGAGCGAGGATCGGCGGCTGCTGACTGGGCAGGGGTGTTACGCCACCGATCGGTTTCCGGCGAATCTTTGCCATGCGGTGCTGGTACGGTCGCCGCATGCGCATGCCCGGATACGAGGGATCGAAACGGCGGGTGCAGCGGCTTTGCCGGGTGTGCTGGCGGTGTTGACGGGCGCCGACGCGGCGGCCGACGGGCTGGGTCCGATCCCGCACGCCCCGGAATATACCGGCGCCCCGGATGTGGAAATGCGGATACCACCCGGTTTCGATGTGTTCACCACGCCGAATTTTGCGCTGCCAGCCGATCGGGCACGCTATGCGGGGGAGGCGGTCGTTCTGGTGGTCGCGGAAACCGAGGCGCTTGCCCACGACGCCGCGGAACGGGTGGAGATCGACTGGGAACCGCTGCCCGCGACGACAAGGGGACGCGCCGCGATGCGACCGGGGGCGCCTCAGGTGTGGCCGGGTTGCGCGGGGAACCTCGCCTTGACCTGCGAGGTCGGCGATCGCGCCGCCACCGATGCCGCCTTCGCCAGCGCCACCCATGTCGTGCGGCTGGACAGCTGGGTGCATCGGGTGACCGGGGCGCCGTTGGAGCCTCGGGCTGTTGTTGGGACGTATGACGCGGGGACCAGCGGCTACACTGTCTATACCGCGTCGGGGCGCGGCGTGGTGCAGTGCCGGGAGCGGATGGCATCCGTTTTGGGGGTGCCGCTGGCGCAATGCCGAGCGGTGTTTGGCGACATGGGGGGAAATTTCGGGACGCGGAATGCGTTCTCGCCGGAATATGCGTTGATGCCCTGGGCCGCCCGGCGGGTTGGGCGGCCGGTGAAATGGACCGCGACTCGGTCGGAGTGTTTCCTGTCGGATTATCAGGCGCGCGACCTGACATCGGTGGCGGAGCTGGCGCTGGACGGGGACGGCAATTTCCTGGGTCTGCGCGGCGAGAACATTATGAACCTCGGTGCCTATACGGCGTATTTCTGGCCGCTGCGCAAAGGTCTGTCGCAAATGCAGGGGGTGTATCGCATTCCGGCGGTGCATTTTCACGGGCATGCGGTGCTGACCAACACCCCGCCCGTCGCCGTCTACCGCAGCGCCGGGCGGCCCGAGGCGATCTATATGATCGAGCGGCTGGTGGACCTCGCGGCGGCGCAGACAGGGCTGGATCGTGTGGAACTGCGGCGGCGCAACGCGATCCCGCCGGACGCCATGCCGTTCCGGAACGGCGTTGGGGTGACCTACGACAACGGCGACTATCGCGCGGTCATGGACCAGGCGTTGGGTCTGGCGGATTGGGACGGTTTTCCGGCGCGCGCGGCGGGGTCTCGGGCGCGCGGTTTGCGGCGGGGAATCGCGGTTGCCAACTATATCGAGGTGGCGAGCGGCGTGCCCCGGGAACGGTCGGAGGTTACGGTGCGGCCCGACGGGACGGTCGCGCTGGTGGTGGGGACCATGAGCAGCGGGCAAGGGCACGAGACCAGCTTCCCGCAACTGGTCGCCGAGTGGCTGCAGGTGCCGATGGCCTGCGTACGGTTTCTGGCGAACGACACCGCGTTTGTGTCGGTGGGCGGCGGGTCGGTGTCAGGTCGGTCGATGCGGCTGGTCAGCATCACCGTGGCGGAGGCGATCGAACGGCTGCTTGCTCGGGGCAAGGCGATCGCGGCGCATATGCTGCAACAGCCGGAAGAGGCGGCAATCGGGTATGCCGAAGGGGTGTTCTCCGCCCCCGGCGGCGGGAGCGTCGGGTTGTGGGACGTTGCCCGGGCGGCGGAAACGTTGACGACATTGCCGAGCGCGCTGCGCGGGAAGCTGGAGGGGGTCAGCGAGATCGTGAACCGCGTGGGCGGCTATCCCTATGGCGCGCATGTGTGCGAGGTCGAGGTCGATCCGGAGACGGGGCATGTGGACATCGTCGGCTGGTCGGGCGTGGACGATGTGGGGCGGGCGGTGAACCCGCTGATTTTACATGGGCAGGCGCATGGGGCGGTGGCGCAGGGTCTGGGACAGGCGCTGCTGGAGCAGGTCGTGCACGATTCCGAGGGGCAGTTGCTGACCGGCTCGTTCATGGATTACGCGATGCCCCGGGCCGATACGGTGCCGCCGATGAACGTGGCGTTGAGCGAGATTCCCGCCAGTTCGCATCCTCATGGCATCCGCCCCGGCGGCGAGGGGGGCACGACGCCGGCGTTGGGCGCGGTCATGAACGCGATCATCCATGCGCTGTCGGAATACGGCGTGACGCATATCGAAATGCCGGCGACACCGGAACGTGTGTGGCGGGCGATTCATCGGAGGGTTTGATGTCGGAAGCGGTGAAGGTTGTTCAGGATGGGCGGCTGTTGCGGGTCGTTTTTTCTCGGGAAGGTTGCGGGGTGAGCGACAGCATGGCTGCGCGGCTCAGCGAGGTTCTGGCGGGGGCGCATGAGACCTCGGACGCGGTGCTGTTGACGTCCGCCGGGCCGGATTTCTGCACGGGGCGTGTGCGGGACGTGGCGGGGCCGCCTTCGCCGGAGGCTTATACGCGGCGGGATGAATATAACGGGATTTTTGGCAGTTATACGGCGATACGGGAGACTCCGATCCCGGTGGTGGTGGCGATCGAAGGCCGCGCGATGGGGTATGGAACGGCTGTGGCGGCGATCGCGGATGTTTCGTTCGCGAGCGAGACGGCGACGTTCAATATGCCGGAGATCGAGAACAACGTGATGCCGACGATGGTGATGTCGGCGGTCGCGGATCGGATGAGTCGGAATGCGATTTTGTGGATGGCTTATTCGGCTGAGTTCATCGATGCGCGGATGGCTTTGAGTTATGGGATTGTCAGCAGGGTTGTGCCGGCGGCTTCGTTGGTAGGGGAAGCGGAACGGTTTTGCCGGGTGCTTCTTAGTCGTCCTCGGCCGGCGGTGCTGGGGTTGAAGGAGTATTTGCGGGTCGCGCCGCGGATGGATGAGCGGGGGGCTACGGATTATGCTCGGAGTTTGCACTCGATGGTTAATACGGCGGGGGGGATGAAGCGGGTTGGGCATTGGGGGGGCTGAGGTCGTATCCATCGTGCCGACCCTTGGTATTGGGTCAGTTTGAAGGGCCGCGCGGTCCAGCATCGGCTGCTTCCAGGTGGATGAGTTCCAGTCCCTCAAACGCGGCGACCGGCGGGTCATGACCCTCGACGACTATACCGAGGCCGATGTTGCCGCCCGGGAGGCAACGCGGGCGCCAGTGGAGTCGAACGCCTTCGACGACGAGTTGTTGTGTTTGACTGCGGAAAAGCGTATCTGATTGTCATGGCTCAAACCGATCTTAAACCCGCGAAGCCGCCGCGTCGTCAGCCGAAGAGCGGCCAGATGTACCGTGGCGTCCACTTGGCGATGCCGGTAGCGCAAACACGCTTCTCCCTCGCTGAAATCAAGCGCGTCGTGCACGAGGTGTTCGCGACGACCAAAGATGCGATCCCCGGCCGGAAATAGACCCGCCCAGGCGCGGCCGGTTTTCATCAACTGCCCCGTCGATGACGACTACAAACCTCTGCTCCGAGCCGCGCGTTTCACCATTCTGGCCTGTGGACACACGCCGCGTTGCGCGCTGGATACCATCGACAGCGGCGCGGTTCGATTCTCGGAAATCGTCAAGCTGATCGCGGCCTGCGATTTGTCGATACACGACATATCGCGGGTCGAGCTCGATGCCGAGGCGCACCGCTACGACAAGACGCTGTCGGATATCTCGGGCATGGATGTCGCGGCGCATGGGAATGAGGCCCGCCTATTGATCCGCCACGTCAGGGACTGGCTGAACGCGAACCGCCCGCACGGTACGCCGATCCTGCCAGGCGCGGCCGCGATCGCGGAAGACCATGAACTCTACCTGCGCCTCGCGCCCGGGCTGGCCAAAGGTCTTCGCCTCGACCCACACGACGATCTCCCGCACGGCGACTACCTTTACATCGTGCGGGAGGCTCTTCCGCTGATCGAGGCCGCGCGGGCCTCGGAGCCCTGACATAAAAGGCCGCCTTCACCGCGTCGCCCCACGCATGGACGATCGCCCTGAGACCGATTACGCCACGGCCTGCGCGCGCGGCGACCGGCACACCGACGCAGGGACCACAATCGACAACACTTCCAGGATGGGGACCGAAAATATGCAACGACGCGGGTTTTTGCGGGGGACGGCGGCGGCGGGGATGGCGGCGGCAGGGGCGCTGGCGATGCCCAATCTCGGGCTGGCGGCGGACAGCAAGGTGCTGCGCTTCGTGCCGCGGCAGAATCTCGCCAACTTCGATCCGATCTGGACCACGTTGGTCGTTGTGCGCAACGGGGCGCTCCTGATCTGGGACACGCTGTATGGGATCGACGACACGTTGGAACCGCGGCCGCAGATGGTGGAGGGGCACGAGGTTACACCCGACTTCAAAACCTGGACCTTCCGCCTGCGGCCCGGCCTCAAGTTTCACGATAACGAACCGGTCCGGTCCAACGACGCCATCGCCAGCATCGCCCGCTGGATGGCTCGGGACGCCATGGGCGGGCGTATCAAATTGCAGTTGGACGCGATGGAGGCGATCGACGATCGCACGTTCCGGATTCGGCTGAATGCCCCGTTCTCGAAAATGCTTTACGCCCTGGGGAAGGCCTCGCAGCCGGCGCTGTTCATCATGCCGGAGCGGATCGCGAAGACGGACCCGTTCCGACAAATTACGGAACATGTCGGCTCCGGCCCGATGCGGTTCAAGGAAAGCGAGTTCGTGACGGGATCGATGGCGGTCTTCGAACGGTTCGCGGATTATCAGCCCCGGGCGGAGAAGTCGAACTGGCTGTCAGGCGGGAAGCGTATCAATTTCGAACGCATCGAATGGCGGATCATACCGGATGCGGCGACAGCGTCGGCGGCGTTGCGCAACGGCGAGGTCGACTGGTGGGAAATCGTCAATCCGGACCTGATTCCGATGCAGAAGAAAACGCCGAACGTAACGACTGCGGTCAGCAATCCGCTGGGCCGGCTGGGCACGACGCATTTCAACCATCTGCATCCGCCATTCGACGATGTGCGTGCCCGCCGAGCGCTGCAGCTGGCGACGAGCCAGGCGGATTACATGGCGGCGGCGTTCGGGGACGCAACGGATCTGTTTCAGACCTCGGCCAGCTTCTTCACGCCGGGCACACCGCTGTACAGCGAACTGGGCGGGGACGTGTTGAAGGGCGAGCGCCACATCGACAAGGCGAAGCAATTGCTGGCCGAGGCCGGCTACAAGGGCGAGCCGATCGTGCTGTTGGCGGCGACCGAGGATCCGTTCAAGGCTTTTGCCGATGTGACCGCCGAGGTGTTGAAAAAGCTCGGCATGACGGTGCGCTACGATGCGATGGATTTCGGCACGCTCGCGCAGCGGCGCACGAGCAAGGCGAAACCGTCCGAGGGTGGTTGGCATCTGCTGCAAACGTCGCATCAGGGGGATACCTGCGTGAACCCGGCCGCTTACACCGAACTGGAGGCAACAGGCGATCGCGCATGGTTTGGCTGGCCGAAATCGCCGCTGGTGCAGTCGAAGTTCGACGCCTGGTACGCCGCGACCGATCTGGCGGGGGAAAAGCAGGCCACGGCGGAGCTGAATCAGGCGGCGATGGACCACGCGACCTTCATCCCGCTGGGTTTTTACAAGGACACACAGGGCTGGCGGACGAACCTGTCGGGGATGGTGGCCGCGCCGTTCCCGGTGTTCTGGGACGTCAACAAGACGTAAAGTGGCGACGGCGATAACGTTTCGGGAGGAAGCGATGCTCGACGCGGCGGTGCCATGGCGGATCGATGACCTGTTCTACCTGGAGCGCGAGATCAACTACTGGACGGGACCTGTTGGATACGCCGCCTGTACCGCGGCGGTGCAGGCGGTTCGGGATCATGCGGCCCGGTTCGGCATGGACCGGGTCGCAGTTATGCCGGCTTGGGCCGCCCGGTATGAGGGCGTTTTGCGGGATATCGTAGCGGGGATCGACCCGGATGGGCTGGTGGTGGACTGCGACGGGGCGGAGATTGTCGCTATGCCGACGCGGGAGAGCCTGGGGCGGTTCCTGACCTGGTGCGAGCGGCATGTGCGTTGGGAAGGATGAGAACGGTGACGGGGAGTCACTGCCATGTTTCACAGGCGATCGCGTTGCCTTTCAGGCTCGGGTCGTTACGGAGAATGTAAATCAGCGGCGGGTCCGCCGTCGCCGCGACGTCCCGCGAGATGCCGTTTACGATCTACCCGCTGCTTTCGCTCAACGATGGGCGCCCCCCAGCGTTTCACTCACGTCGCACGTTCCAGAAAACCGGAAACGATGCCGATACGATGTCGCGAATGTCGGACCGGAAGGCTGCCGGCTGGAACATCTGGCCCACCGGCAGGAACGTTACGACCTCCAGCGCGCGGGCCTGCACCTGGCGCGCGATCTGTTTCTGGGCCTCGACGGTCGGGGCATCGAACCAGGCGTCGCGCAATTCCTCCAACCGCGCGTCGGTGGGCCAGCCGAACCAGCCTTTCGTGCCGGTGCCGCGCATTGGCAGATAGCTGCCGGGACCCGAGGCGGTGAAGCCGCTGGCCATCGAGACGAACGCGCTCCAGCCGCCTTTATCCGGCGGGCCCTGATTGGCGCGCTTTTGGGTCATCGAGCTCCAGTCCATGAGCTGGTAATCCACGACCAGACCGGCGCTTTCGAACATCTGCCGGGCAATCTGGCTCATTTGCGAATAGGCCGCCTGATCGCTGGGCGCCATCAGAACGACCGGCTCGCCCTTGTAGCCTGCTTCGGCCAACAGACGGCGGGCGAGGGCGGGGTCGCGTTTGGAGGTCAGGACCTCCAGGCCCGCGTCGTTCGCCATCGGCATCGTCGAGGTGAAATAGCCGGTCGGAAATTTGCCGTATTCGGCCTGATCGCCGATGACGGATTCGATGAAGGCCTTCTGGTCCAACACCGGCAACAGCGCCCGGCGCACGCCCGGATTGTTGAACGGCGGTTGCAAGTGATTGAGCGCGAGGAAAAAGGTCACGCCGTTTGGATCGTTGACTTTGACAGTCACGCCCGGCGATTTTTTCAGCATCGGGCAAAGGTCGATCATCGGCTGTTCGATCCAATCGACCTCGCCCTTTTGCAGGGCCGCGGCGGCGGTCGCGGGATCGGGCTGCACGATCCATTCCACGCGCTCGAAATTCGCGACCTTTCCGCCGGCGTAAACGCTCGGCTTGTCCTGGCGCGGCGCGTATTTGTCGAACCGAGCGTACGCCGCACCGACACCGGCCACCCAGTCGTGAGGCAGGAACCGATAGGGGCCAGAACCTGTGGGGTCCTTGATCTGCTCCGACGCCGGTGTGCTCGCCACCCGCTCGGGCATCATGAAGCACTGCCGCGCGCCGAGGCCGTAGAGCATGAGACCGAACGGCTTTTTCAGGCGGATACGGAACGACCGGTCATCGATCGCGACGATCTCATCGGTTTGCGACAGGATTTTCTGACCGAACGTGTCTCGCACGGCCCAGCGCTGGACTGATTTCACGCAATCGCGGGCGAGCACCTTCTCGCCATCATGGAACATCAGCCCGTCGCGCAAATGGAACGTCCAAGTCAGCTTGTCGTCCGACAGTTCGTAACCCGCGCACATCTGCGGCTTGATGTCGTAGTTTTGGTCGATGCCGAACAGTGTGTCGTCGACCATATAGGAATGGATGTAGACGATGATCGACGATGTCCAGACGGGGTCGAGCGACATCAGGTTCGACTGCGGAATATAGCGCAAGGGCCGGGGCCCGGCCGCGAGGGCGGGCGCGGCCAGCAAAGGCGCGGAAGCGAGCAAGGTTCTGCGGCGCACGATTTTTCCTCCCGTTATTCGTGCCATTGGGCCACAACCGCGACTGTTTTGCCAGACGTCACGACGGGAGGGTGGGATCCGGCGCCACGCGCACCAAGGTCTTGCCGAAGTTCTCGCCGCGCAACATCTCGGCGAAAGCGGTGGGGATGACCTCGAAACCCTCGCGGATGTACTCGCGATAGCGGACCTCGCCGGACGCGACCCAGGGGGCCATTTCCGCCAGGAAGGTGTCGTGCCACTCTGCCACGTATGCGCCGACGGACAGGTCCCGCACGCCCACGCCGCGGGCTTCGGCGCGGCGGCGCTCCTGGGCGCGGGCATCTTCCCCGGAGGTATCGCCGTAATGCGAGATCAGGCCGCAAATCGTCATGCGCGCGCCGGAATTGAACAGGGGCAGCACGGCGTCGAACACCGGTCCGCCCACATTTTCGAAATACACGTCGATACCGGTTGGGCAGGCGGTCTTGAGGTCTTGCGCGAAGCTGGGTGACAAATGGGAGACGCAGGCATCGAAGCCCAGTTCCTCCGTCACGTAACGGCATTTTTCCTCGCGCCCGGCGATGCCCACCACGCGACAGCCTTTCAACCGGGCGATCTGGCCGGCGATCTGCCCCACGCCGCCGGATGCGGCCGACACGACCGCGGTGTCGCCGGCTTTCGGCTCGCATTGCAGGGCCATGCCGGCATAGGCGGTGAGGCCGAGCATGCCGAGGACTCCGACGGCGTGGCTGATCTTGCCGCGGGCGGGATCGAGTTTGCGGGGGATCATGTAGCTCGGCCGGGGGACGCCTTCGCCCATCAGGCCGTATTCGGCCCAGCCGTTGGTGTTGAAGACGAAATCGCCTGGCGCGATGCCGTCGATCCGGCTTTCCAGGACCTGCGAGACGGTGCGGGCGTGGCAGGGCACGCCCTCGGCCTCCTCCCCGCGGCGCTTGTAGCCCCACTGGTAGGGATCGAGGGAGACGTAGATGGTCCGGGTGAGCGCCTGTCCGGGGCCGGGTGAAGGAATGGGTGCTTCCTTCAACGCGAAGGTGGCATCGTCGGGCCAGGGCGGCGGCGGCCGTTTGGCGAGCGTCCAGTAGCGCGTGTTCACGGGAACCTCCCTGTTGGTATGCTAGGTTTTTGGCATTCGCGGGGGGTGTCGTCCACTGGCGTCGTGCGATGCACCGCGAGGCTACTCGGCCGCCATGGCGTGTCCGGCTTCGAAATGGAACCCCTTATAGCCTTCCGCGACCACCTCTTCGCAGATCCGGCGATATCGGCCGACGCCGGCGATATAGGGCATGAACAAGCGGGGCTTGCCCGGAATATTAGTGCCCATGTACCAGGAGTTTGCCTGGGGAAACAGGGTTTTATGGGCCACTTCCTGCACATGATCGACCCACTCGTCCTCGGCCGCGCGTTCCGGCTCGATGGTCGCGAGGTCCCGGTCGCGCATATGGACGATGGTGTCCGCCACGAGGTCCACGTGTTGTTCGATCGACATGATCATATTGCTTTTGACCGAGGGGCTGCCGGGACCGGTGATCATGAACAGGTTTGGGAAACCCTCGGACATCAGGCCGAGATAGGTGCGCGGCCCTGCCGCCCACTTGGTCTTCAGTGCCTGACCGGCACGGCCGCGGATATCGACATTGAACAAGGTGCCGGTCATGGCGTCGAAACCGGTTGCGAAGACAATGGCGTCGAACGTGAAATCGCGCCCGGCCGCGGTCAGTCCCTGCCGTGTCAGCCGCTCGATCGGCGATTGGCTGATGTCCACCAGTTCGACGTTGTCGCGGTTATAGGTTTCGAAATAGCCGGTATCGACACACAGCCGCTTGGTGCCGATGGGATGGGTCTTCGGGCAGAGCAACTCCGCCGTCGCCGGATCCTTCACGATCTGACGGATTTTGCCGCGGACGAACTCGGCCATCGTATCGTTGGCTTCTCGGTTCGTTAAAATGTCGTTAAATGCCCCCAGGAAGCCGGAGCCGCCGATCCGCCAACGTTCCTCGTAGGTCGCCAGCCGCTCTTCCTCGGTCACCTCCAAGGCGGATTTGTCATTGAGTTCCCGCAGCACGCCGTTCGGCATATAGCGCATTTCCGTGCGCTTTTCCGCATAGCCGTTTTTCCAGGTCTTCGCGTAATCCTCGGTCATCGGATGATTGCGGGAGGGGATGGTGAAATTCGCCTGCCGCTGGAAAACCGTCAGATGCGCGGCTTGCTCGGCGATGACGGGAATTGCCTGGATGGCGGAGGATCCCGTGCCGATGACCGCCACCCGCAGACCGGCGAAGCTCACGTTCTCGTGCGGCCAGCGACCGGTGTGATAGGTTTTGCCTTCATAGTCGGCCAAACCCTCGAATTTCGGGATCTGCGCGGTCGAGATGCAGCCGCCAGCCATGACGAAATGCCTCGTGAGGATTTTCTCCCCCTTGCTGGTCTCGATTTTCCATATGCGGGCAGCATCGTCGTAATGCGCGGCCCGCACCTCCGTTTCGAAATCGATGTGCGACCGCAGACCGAACCGGTCCGTCACATGATCCGCATAGGCGCGGATATCGGCATGGCCCGAAAATTTTTCCGGCCAGTTCCATTCCTGCTGCAACGCGTCGTCGAAGCCATAGGAATACTGCATGCTTTCCACGTCGCACCGCGCGCCGGGATAGCGGTTCCAATACCATGTGCCGCCCACACCATCGCCGCGTTCGAAACAGCGCGTGGAGAAGCCCTGTTCGCGCAGCCGGTGCAGCAGATAAAGGCCGGAGAAACCGGCCCCGACAATCACGACATCGACGACCGATGCAGCGTTGATGGGGGATGCGGACATGAGACGTTTCCTTGATCGATGGTTCGGATGTACCGACGCTGGACGCTGATTTGCACTCAGGCTGGCCACACCGGCAGGGTCCCGTCAAGCGGATGGGTCACGCGGCATCCTCCAGTATCATCGCGGCGCATTTCTCCCCGATCATGATCGACGGCGCGTTGGTGTTGCCCGCGATGATGCTGGGCATGATCGACGCATCGGCCACGCGCAGGCCCGCGATGCCGTGCACGCGCAAACGCGGGTCCACCACGGCATCCATTCCGTGGCCCATGCGGCAGGTGCCGACCGGGTGGAAATTCGCCACGCCGCGCTGACGGGTGTCCTCCAGCCAATCGTCATCCGATTGCACTGCCGGGCCAGGCAGGATTTCTTCCACGACATAGGGTTTCAGCGCCGGTTGCGCGGCGATTCGGCGGCAGAGGTGCAGGCCGTAAAGGATCGCGGATTTATCGTACTCGGTGCGCAACTGATCGAACCGGATGGCGGGTTGATCTGACGCGTTTGGCGTTTTGATGCGCACGAAGCCTCGGCCTTCCGGGCGCAGATGCACGGGGCTGAGGGTAAAGGCCGGAAACGGGTGCGGCACGATGCCGGAGCGGGTGCGTGATTCCGTGCTCCACATCGACATGTTGATTTGCAGATCGGGGTTTTCCAGCCGCTGGTCGGACCGGACGAAGGCGCCGGCATAGATCCCCGTGCCGGTCAGGGGCCCGGTGCGCGTGAAAACGTAGCGAATGCCCGCGAGAATCTGGCGCGTGGTGCTGTTGCCGATGTCATTCAATGTGATCGGCTGGTTCACGCGATAGGAAAGATAGCTGTTGAAATGATCCTGCAAATTCTCGCCGACGCCGGGGATATCGCGCACCACCTCAATCCCGAGATCGCGCAGCAGGTCCGCCGGACCGACGCCCGAGAGTTGCAGAAGTTGCGGGGAACCGAAAGCGCCGCCGAAGACAATGAATTCTTTCGCCGCACGCGCGGTGCGGCGGCCCTGAGGCGTTGTGTATTCGACGCCAACCGCCCGCGTGCCTTCGAAAATGAGCCGTTGGGCATGCGATTCGGTGGACACGACAAGGTTTGCGCGCGATTTCGCGGGGCCAAGATAGGCGCGGGCCGAACTCCATCGGCGCCGGTTGTTCACCGTGAACTGTTAGAACCCGGTGCCCTCCTGTTTCGGGCCATTGAAATCGGGATTGTAAGGAATTCCCGTCTGCATGGCGGCTTCGACACAGGCTTTCGCCAGCGGCCATTCATGCGGGACGTTCGTGACGTGCAGCGGCCCGCCGGTTCCGTGCAATTCGCTGGCACCGCGTTCCTGGTTCTGCGCCTTCTTGAAGAACGGCAGGACGTTGTCCCAGCCCCACCCCTCACATCCGCGCTGGCGCCAGTCGTCGTAATCGGCGGCGGTACCGCGCATATAGACCGTGCCGTTGATCGAGGATGTGCCACCGAGCACCTTGCCGCGCGGCTGATAGAGGGTGCGGTTGTTGAGGTTCGGTTCCGGTTCAGATTCGAACATCCAATTCACTTTGGGATTGGTGTAGTTCTTCGTATAGCCCAGTGGAATATGGATCCACGGATTGGTGTCACGGGGACCGGCTTCCAGCAGCAGAACACGGAATCGGCCGGACTCGCTCAGCCGTCCCGCGACAGCGCAGCCGGCTGAACCCGCTCCGGTGACGATGTAGTCGTAGTTGTCCGCATCCTCGGTCATTTCGGTCCCCCGATTTTTCTTTGATCGGCGGTATTAGAGGCGGTGCGGGCGCGAAATGCCAGAGGCGCGCAGGCGGCCGGACGCTTTCCAGGGCTGCATACATGGAAGAGATAACTGGCGGAGGGGATGAGATTCGAACTCACGGTACGGCTTGACGCCGTACGGCGGTTTAGCAAACCGCTGCCTTCAGCCACTCGGCCACCCCTCCGCCTGGAGAGTTATCCCCGGGCGAACCCGGACACAGCGTTTGCCC
>CAIRCM010000122.1 GCA_903877125.1 uncultured Acetobacteraceae bacterium
CCGCGTGCGTAACTTTCTCGTTCGGCGCCACAAGATGCCTCCGCGAAGCATGGGGCCGTTCACCAAAGATGCGGTGTTTGGGTCACTTGGTGTGCCCAGGCTGCGTCATTGCAGACGGGAAGGCGTCGTGTCGTGAGCCTTACATGAAGCCAGTCGGAAAGCCGGATGCGGGAAACCCGCACGTCCGGTTTGATGAGCGGGGGAGGGAAACGGGTTGCCTTGGCAATACCGCGCCCTTCCTCGACTCTACCGAGAAAAATGCCGGCGTGCGCCCGGCACGCCCTTTCCTGACGAAGACCCGTATGCTCTGTTCGGATAAAATCATGCCGCATTGGCAAGGGCGGCCGAAAGAAAGTCGCGCGATTTTGAATGGGATTCGAGCATGTGCTGGCGGCAGTCTATGGAATTTATTCCCGTTCATACCGTACAGGCATTTTAAAACACCCTTGCGCTGGTGATCGACAGTGTCGTCGATATGTTAAGCCCGGTTTTCTCATAAGACTTGAACGTCCGGTCTACCGTTTGGGCGTACATCGTCCATTTCCCTTTGCGGCGCACGCCGAACACAAATCCGAGACCTTCGCTGTCGAATGCGATCCCGTCCCGGATAAGTGTCTTCAAATAGCGATAATTGCTGTTGTGCAGGACTTTGTTTGTGAACCCCAAGGTCCTTTTTTGTTCGAAATCCATGTTGTTCGTCTGCACATTGTGATGACTGACCCGGACCGCGCCATCGCCTGCTCGCACATAGCCGACCGCGCAGCCGCTTAGCGTCGCTGTCATCATGATGTCGGGCCCGCCATTTGGTTCGAGGATGATGTAATATCCGGTGTCCTCGCCCCAAGGCAGATAGGAAACGGTGAGCAGGCCGTTGATCAGCTTGGCGTTGTTCGGGGTCGTCATGACATACGCCCGCCCGCCTTGCTTTGTCGGGCCGCTGTCTGTGAAATCCAAGGTTCGGAATGCGCTGCTTGGAAAGCCCTTTTCGGGACCGGAACCCGTTTCGATCACATTGTTTTCGAGAAATGCGACGGTATCGCCGAGGAGGCCATCCTCGATCTCGCCGCATTCGGTCTTTGACATCTGCGCTCACCCCTCGCATGTCTGCTCAATGTAGGCGCTGTATGGCCTGTTGCGCAACAAAATATGCGATCCGATTGCGCACCCATACCCTGCGCGATCGGCTCACCACAGCCAGGACGTCACATTTGGGTATGGCTGGCTGTTGGACGAGTATTTGATCCCCTTGGCACAGCGGACGATCATCCAGATCGCGGTAAACAGCAGAATGGGAAAACCGATCAATACGAATGCGGTGATGAGGCCGACGGTGGCGAACAGCAAGCCGATCCAGAACGTGCGGATCTGAAACTGGTAATGCGTCTGCGCCCAGGGAGCGGCGCCGTTCCTGTTGACGTAGGCCATGATGACGCCGACCAGACTGGTAAGGGCAAAGACGAACCCCCCGAGGTAGAGGATGTAGATGATCATTGGCGTGTCGTCTTTGGCCACCGCGGGCGGCGTCACCGGAATCGGCGGCGGTATCACTTCATTCGGCATGGCATCATTCCCTTGCGTCCGGATTTGGGCTGTTTCGGCTTCGACGATAAACCTCGACGGGTTTGCCGTCCAGCATTTCCAGTCGCCAGAGATCGGCCGGTCTGGCGCCAGGCAGGAAGCGAGGGAGGTCGGCGATCAACTGCCCCCAGCCGGGCGCGATCGCGGTGACGGTGGCCGTCCCGCCGCCGATCAGCCCGATGACCAGCATCGCCGTTTCACCCACCAATTCGGCCGAGGCGATGGCCACCACACGCTCGATCGAATCCCATCGTATCGTCTGTTCCTGACCGTTCGGCGGACGAAAATGCAGGCCGCGGGCCGAAACATCCGTCATCGCGGCCGCGCCGCGGCGCGATGGCAGCCTGGCGATGATGCGCCGGCTGAGCCAGTTGAACATGCCCGCGCGCCTACTTCCGCGTCCAGGTCACAGGCAGCATGGTCCAGAGATAATGGCCGGCGGCGGTTCCCGCCTTATGACCGGCCCAGCCGAAGAACAGCGCGCCGGCGATGCCGCCGATGACGATCGCCCCACCCTCGGTGATTTCGCCGATGACAGGGATCGCGAGCGTCGGCGAGACCCATGTGCCGGCCCAGGCGGCGCCGGCCAGTCCGCCCGCCCAGTAGCCGCCGGTGCCGGCCGCCAATCCACCCACGCTGCCGCCGATTTGCTCCGCCGCGACGAGGCCCTTCTGGTCCGCGGGGGCTTCCTCGATCACGACGATGACGCAAACGATCTCGACCACGAACCCCGCCGTGCCAACGCTACGCCCGATGAACGCGATACGGTTGACCGCTGTGCGGGTCTTGCCGACACTCGTCAGCACCGCCTCCACCGAGCCCTTGCGTTCGAGCATGTTTTCCAGCGTCGGCAACGACGAGGCGGGCTTGAGCGTTTCGGAGTAAAACTTTCCGAACGGGCTCAACGGCTTGCGATATTCGATGACCATGCCGTTGCGCTGGACTTCGACAAGGTCGCGAGCCTCCGCCATGGTAACGTTGCCGCGCTCCAACAGAATGTTGGCCTGTTTCTGGATCAACCGGTCCGCCCGGTCGTATGCCAGGCGCCACCAGCCGTCCCATGACATGTTGGCCGCCAAGGGGCCGGTCACGTTGACGACGTCTGAAACCTGGACGGCATAGCTGTAACGTCGCTGGTTATTCGCGGTCGCTGGGTCCGGCGGGGCCATCGGCGATTGCTCCCTTGGTTTATCGGGTCCGACAGGTGGCGCCGGTCATTTTGGGCCATCCTTTGCCCGTTCGATCGCCTCGGCGATCAGCTTGCGCGCTTCGGCGGCGTCGCCCCAGCCGATGATCTTGACCCATTTGCCGGGTTCGAGGTCCTTGTAGTGCTCGAAAAAATGCTGAATCTGCTCCAGCGTGATGACCGGCAGATCGGTGTAGTTTCGTACACTTAAATAACGTTTGGTGAGCTTGTCGGACGGAACCGCGATGATTTTCTCGTCGCCGCCGCCGTCGTCCTCCATCTTCAGAACGCCGACCGGACGGACGTTCAGGACCGCGCCGGCGATGATCGGGCGGGTGTTGGCCACCAGCACATCGATTGGGTCGCCGTCGTCGGACAAGGTGTGCGGCACGAAGCCGTAATTGCCGGGGTAGCGCATCGGCGTGTGCAGGAACCGGTCGACGACGAGAGTGCCGGACTCCTTGTCCAGTTCGTACTTGATCGGTTCGCCGCCGATGGGAACTTCGATGACGACATTCACGTCGTCCGGTGGGTTGTTGCCAATCTTGATGGCTTCGATGCGCATGGAAATGGGTATCCGGTTGGTGGTGCCGGCGTCTTATAGCGCAGACGCCGGCTGCCACGCGACCGAAGAGATCAGTTCGGCACCCAGACCGCGCTGCGGATTTCGCCGAAGCTGCGGCCGACCTTGCGCCAGGATGCGCCGGCATCCTCGGTGATGTGGACTTCCCCGAACAGGCTGAAGGCCACGATACGGTTGGGATCGGCGGGATTGGTGGCAAGCCCCCAGACAGTCGCATCGGTCTCGGTCGGGAACGCCAGCGTGTCCCAGCTTTCGCCGAAGGTCGAGGAGCGCAGGACATAGCCCTTCTCGCCCGTCGTGGTCTGCCCGCAGCCGGCGTAGAGCACGTTGGGATCGTCGGGCTTCACCCGCAGACCGCGTGCGTAGGGCAGCGGCCATTTCTGGCGGATGCCGACGGCCTGCCAACTGTCGCCCTCATTTTCCGAGATGAACAGTTCGCTGGCCGTGCTTGCGTACAGCCGCCGAGGTTGCGTCGCGGCCAGCACCATGTCGTGGATGTCGGGATCGTGCAGCCCGTTGTCCAAGCGGACCCAGCTGTCCCCGCCGTCGCGGCTGCGGAAAACGCCGTCGATCTCCACCCCCGCCCAGATCGTGCGGTGATCGGCGGGGTCGACGACCAGCGCGGTGACAAAGGTCTCCCCGATGGAACATTCCGGTGAGATCGCGGCATTCAGCCGTTCCCAGTGTTGCCCGCCGTCGCGGGACCGGTAGAGGCCGGACGGGCGCGTGCCGGCGAACAGGATGTTCGGGTCCACCGGATCGATGGCAAGCGACCAGATCGTGGGGATGGTGCCCTGTGTGCCGACCCGTTCCCAGCGGGAGCCGCGGTCGTGGCTGACGAACAGGCCCGTGTCGCCAGCGGCGTAGATCGTGTGCGGCTTGGTCGGATGGGCGACCAGCGCCTGGATGCGGCTGTTGAGCGGAAAGGGTGGGCGGTGGCGCTTCCACGATTCCCCGGCATCGGGGCTGTACCACAGGCCCCAGCCGACGGTTCCCAGGCAGATGCTGTAGTTGCCCGCCATGGGATCAGGCTCCCACCCCGAAATCGATGAGCTGGCGCAGGACCTCGCCGCCCTTCAGCTTGGTGTAGCCTTCGTTGATCTCGTCCAGCTTGATGTGGCTGGTGATGAGGTGGTCGAGCTTCAAATCGCCCTTCTTCCAGGCGTTCAGCAGCTTGGGCATGTCGAAGCGGAAGCGGTTGCTGCCCATCGAGGAGCCCTGGATCTTCCGCTCGCGCAGGAAATCGTAGCCATGCAACTCGATCTTGGTGCCGAAGGGGACCATGCCGATGATCGTCGCGGTTCCGCCCGGACGAAGCGCGGAGAAGGATTGTTCGGCGGTGAGCTTCAGGCCGACCGCTTCGAAGGCGTATTCGACACCGCCGCCCGTGAGGTCCTTGATCGCCTCGACCGGATCGACGTTGGACGCGTTGATGACGTCCGTCGCGCCCATCTGTCGGGCGACGTCGAGTTTCGAGGATCGCGTGTCGATGGCGATGATCCGGTCGGCGCCGGCGATGGCGGCGGCGTTCACCGCGGACAGGCCGATGCCGCCGCAGCCGAATACCGCGACCGAGGCGCCGGAGGGCACCTTCGCGGTGTTCATCACCGCGCCGGCGCCGGTCATGACGCCGCAGCCGACGATGCAGCCGATGGTGAGGGGGATGTCGTCGGCGATCTTCAGCACCGCATTCTCATGCACCAGCATCTGTTCGGCGAAGGACGACAGATTGGCGAACTGGCCGACCGGCTGGCCCTTCCAGAACATCCGCTTCGCCTGGCCCGGCAGCATTTTCACCGCGGTGTTGCTGCACAGCTGCGGACGCCCGGTGTTGCAGTATTCGCAGGTGCCGCAGAAGACGGACAGGCAAGTGATCACCCGGTCGCCCTTTTTGCAGTAGGTGACTTCGGAGCCGACAGCCTCCACGACAGCGGAGGATTCATGGCCCAGCACGATCGGCGTTTGCGTGGGGTAGAGGCCTTCGAGGAAGTGCAGGTCGCTGTGGCACAGGCCCGCATAGGCGGTGTTCAGCAGGACCTCATGCGGGCCGGGTTTGGCGACCTCGAGGGTTTCGATGGTCATGGGCGTGTTGGCGGCGTGGAAGACGGCGGCGCGCATTATTCGGTTCCTCCGGTTGGATTGTTGGGATGCAGTGTGTGCCAAGGACGGGTCGGGAACAAGCCGGACCGCCGATCAGGATTGGACGCGGGCGGCCCAGCTCTCCACCGTGTCGCCGCTGCTGACCTCCGCGGCGACCAACCCGTCGATCATGAAGGTCGGCGACACGTGAATCCCGTTTTGGCGGGCGTATTTGCAGTGCCATTTCACCGCGCGATCGAGGTCGGAGATGTCGAAGGCCTCGGCCACCTGGATGCCGCTGTATTGTTCGATACGGGCGATGATATCGTTCGGCGTCGCATTCATGTTCGGCCCGCGCGCGTGGCGTTCGAATTCGAATGCCTCGCGGTGCGCGGCCACCGCTGCCATCACCGTCTTGGCCGCTTCCTTCCCCCCCGGCAACGTGGAGGCGGCGAGGATGCAGCGTACGATCACCCCCGAATACATGTGCCACGGCTGCGACTGGAGAACGATCTTGACGGTGATGTTTTCCGCCCCGGCCAGCGCCAGCAGCGCGTCCAGCTTGCCGAAGGTACGCACCGAATAGGGGCAGGTGGGTTCGAGGAAGACTTCGAAGGTATGCGGCCCATGGCCCCAGACAAGCGGGTCGGCACGCCAGGCGGGTGCGGTCATCGAAGGTGTCTCCCTGTTCGCGGGGAGGTAAGCGCGGTATGGTCCGCCCGTCCAGAGGAGGGACCGCAATGTTCAGTCACATCATGGTCGGCAGCAACAATATCGACCGCTCGAAGAAGTTCTACGACGCGATCTTCGCCGCGATCGGCGGCAAGCCGGGCACCGTCGATGCCAAGGGCCGCATTCGGTATATTCATAACGGTGGCGTTTTCATGGTCAGCCCGCCGATCGACGGCAAGCCCGCGACCCACGCCAATGGCGGCACGATCGGCTTCGCGATGGAAAACGGCGATCAGGCGAAGGCCTGGCACGACGCGGGCGTGGCCAATGGCGGCTCGTCGATCGAGGAAGCGCCGGGCGTGCGTCCGGGCGGGGCGATGTATCTCGCGTATCTGCGCGATCCCGACGGCAACAAGCTCTGCGGCCTGCATCGCATGCCGCAATAACGAATCCGACGGCGGCCCGGTCATAAACCGGGCCGCCAAGGCGCAGGCCAGCGGCCGACTCAGGCGCGGGCGGGGATGCCCTTTTCGCCCAGGTCCCACCACAGTCCGGCGAACGCGGCGATACCCTCGCGGGCGGGGGTTTTCAGAAAATGCTCGTCCGGGCCATGCTGTTTGCAACCATTATAGCTGTGCGGAATCCAAACGAGCGGCACGCCGAGGTGATCGACGAACACATCGCCCGGCAGCCCGCCGGAGGAGTTGGGAATAACCTGAACCCGCTTACCGAGGGTCTTTTCCATACTGCCGACGGCCCATTGGACCCAGGGATGGGCGGGGTCGGTGCGGCTGGCGGGCATGCGGACGAAGGCGTTTTCAATGGCGATCTCAGGGAAGCCCTCCGCGTCCAGGTGCTTACGCAGGGCCTCGGCGAAACCGGCGGGATCGGTATCGACGGTGTAGCGGATCTGGCAATGGGCGCGCGCATTCGGGGCGACGGCGTTGACCGGGTTTTCCGGCCGCCCGGAGGTCATGGCCAGCACGATGAAACCGTTCCAGCCATAGATTTTTTCGGCCGGGGTGAGGCCCGGCTCACCCCAGTCGGGGTCGATCGTGGCGGACTCGCCCCCGCCACCCACCGGGCAACCGGCGAGCACCGACCGCACCGCCGCCGGAACCCCGTTGCGGGGGAGCCAGTCGCGGACGAGGATCTTTCCGCGCCGATCCATGATGCAGCCGATCGCATGGGTCAGAACCACCGCCGGGTCGGTGGTCAAGCCCCCCCAGTGGCCGGAGTGGACCCCGCCGGCGCGCAGATTGAGCACCAGATCAAAATGGTAAGTGCCACGCGTGCCGGTCGCGATCGTCGGCAGTTCCGGCGTCACCCGCGGCCCGTCGCTGGCGATCAGCACATCGGCTTTCAGCTGGTCGGCACGTTCCGCCACGAAGGCTTTCAGACCGGTGGAGCCGCGTTCTTCGCTGGTTTCCAGGATCATTTTGATATTGTATCCAAGCCTGCCGCCGCGTTCGGCAAGCACGGCTTCCAGCGCCGAGAGATTGACCGCGTGCTGGCCCTTGTTGTCGGCGGTGCCGCGGCCATACCAGAGATCCCCTTCCTCGGTCAGCGTCCAAGGGTCGAGCCCGGGGCGCCACTGATCTTCCAAACCGCGCACGGTGTCGCCGTGGCCGTAGGTGAGGACGGTTGGAAGTGCGGGATCCTCGATCCGTTCGGCGGTCAGGATGGGGCCGAACCCCGCGGCGGGGTTGGGATGAATCGCGACGGCAAAGCCCAGGCGTTCCAGCCACGGCGCGATCGCGTCCGCCAGGTATTGCTGGACGTCCGCCGCATGGGCAGGGTCTTGGGAGGTGCTGCGGATCGCCACCAGCCCGGCCAAACGGTCGCGGAAGCCGTTGGTGTCGAAAAAATCCAGCGCGCGCGCAATGGCGGTTTCGCGGGTTGGCATCGGGGGGGGGCTCCTGCGTTGGCGTTGCCCGCTTATGCCACAAGCAGCGCGGGCATATCCACGCTCTCCCCCCGGCGCGCGACCAAGGCATGGCCCGGCGGCACACGGTTCCATGAATCGCGCTTTTCCTCGAAGGGTTCGCTGGCCACGATCAGCCCATCGAACGCGTGTTCGAAATAGAGCGTTGCCGGCGGACGGGGCAAGCGATCAAATCCTCCATGAGGATCGGCTTCCCACGTTAGGCGATGAAAAGGCACATTCTGGTCGTCCTTCCGGAATCGGGGCCGCTCTGCGGCGGCATGTCCGTATCGTAGCACAGGCTTGGCGAGCCGGCACTTGCAACGGGGCGCGAGTGGTGGTGAGAGGGCGCCCTCATTGATCAGGATCGTGACGTATGACTGAAACTTCCTCACTCGGCCTCCCCGAAGCGGCTCATCGGCTGGGTGTGTCCCTGCGAGTGCTCCGCCACGCCATCCGCGCCGGCCAGATTCCGGCCCCCACCGGGTTGACGGCGACTGCCACCCTGTCGGCGGAATGGCTGGCCAGCGCGCAGGCCGCTGCCGCGGCGAACCCGAAAGCCCTCAGCCGCTCCTTCCTCCAGCGCGTGCCCCCGTATGCTCGGTATGTCGGCACGTCGGTTTGGCACCAGTATCACGAGAAGGTTCGGGCCCATCGCTGGTACCGAGCGCACAAGGCTTAAACTGGCGGAGACTCGCCGGCATCCGTGCCGGCGGCCGCTTGATCGGAACTTCGTCCTCGGTGCCGCATCGCGGGCATTCGGCACCGGGACGGAAGACCAGCCGATCCGGTAGAGCAATCGGCGTCAGGTGGCTTCTGAGGCGCCGGTTTCGGTGAATGCGATGTTTTCGTAGATATCCGACAACGGAAGTTCGATGCCGATTTCCGGCATCGGCAAAACCACCTCGCCAGACAGGATATGCCCCACCCAGTCGTCTCCCGCTCGGGTGAAGACCTCGGCGGCTTGGCGATCCTGTTCCAGCATGACGTAGCGCTGGATGGATGGGGTGTCGCGGTATTCTTCGTTCTTCACCACCCGGTCGATCATCGCCGTCGAGGGGCTGAGAATCTCGAACACAACGACAGGTTCGGTCACGACCGTTGCCTTCGGGTCGACAGGCGAGCAGACAACGAACGCGTCTGGATATCGGATGCTGCCGGCGACGAAAACTTTCAGATTGCTCCCGTACGGCCGGCCAGGCTTACCGCGTAACCGGGTATGGAGTTGACCAATAAGATTGCTTTGAACCGCACTGGCCTGTGCGGTTCCACCGGTCATCGCCACAGGCTCGAACCCGTCGAATTCCCAGCGCAATTCCTGCCGTTCCTCCCAATCGAGGAACTCGGCCACGCTCATCGGTTTGCGCTGGGTCACGCTCATGCGGCGATGCTACTTCATACCATCAGGTAAAATCATCCTCCCTGACGCATCAGGGCCAGATCGCAGCCCTCGTCGGCCTGCAGGACCTGTTCGTGGATGATCCGGTCCCACCCGCGCTTCGGCTTCTCCGGCGGCACCCAGGCGGCACGACGCTTGGCCAGCACGTCCTCCGGCACCAGCAGATCAAGCGACCGATCCTTCACCGAAAGGCGGATGCGGTCGCCGGTTTCGACCAGAGCGAGCGGGCCGCCGGCCGCGGCTTCGGGCGTGATGTGCAGCACGATCGTGCCAAAGGCGGTGCCTGACATGCGGCAGTCGCTCATACGCACCATATCCTTCACCCCCGACCGAGCGATTTTGGACGGAATGGGCAGATACCCGGCCTCGGGCATGCCGGCCGGGGTCAGTGAGCCGGCGTTTTTCAATACCAGGATATCGTCGGCGGTGACGTCGAGGTCGGGGTCATCGATCCGGTTCGCGAGATCCTCCAACCCATTGAACACCATCGCCCGCGCTTCCTTCTCGAACAGCGACTCGGTGGCGGCGCTGCGCTTGAGGATCGCGCCGCGCGGTGCGAGGGAGCCGAACAGCGACACGATGCCGCCGACCGGGGAGACGGGCTTCGCACGCTCGCGGATGTAGCGGCGGTCGACGAAGGCGGGTTCGGCCAGCCGATCGCCCAGCCTGGTGCCGGTGACGTCGATGCAGTCGAGGTGCAGCAGATCCCGCAGTTCCCACAACAGGGCCGGCATGCCGCCCGCCGAGTGAAAATCCTCCATGTAGCCCTCGCCGGTCGGCTTGAGGTCGACCAGGACAGGGGTGGTGTCGGACAGCATGTTCAGGCGCTGGAGGTCGATCTTCACCCCGATGCGTCCGGCGACGGCCGTCAGATGGATCAGTGCGTTGGTGGAACCGCCGAGGGCGAGCAGCACGCGCAGGGCGTTTTCCACCGATTCCGCGGTGATGATCTCCGACGGCTTGATCGGGTTGGCGATCAGCCGGACGGCGAGCGCGCCGGCTTCCTCGGCCGCACGCAGCCGGTCGGCGTGCACCGCGGGGATGGAGCCGTGGCCCAGCGGGATCATACCAAGTGTCTCGGCGATGCAGGCCATGGTGGAGGCGGTGCCCATCACGCCGCAGGTGCCGGCCGTGGTGGCGAGCCGGCCCTCGATCTGCCCGATCCGTTCGGCGCTGACCGTGCCGGCGCGATACATCGCCCAATAGCGGCGGCAATCGGTGCAGGCGGACAGGCGCTCGCCCTGGAACGGTGTGGCGAGCATGGGGCCGGTGACGAGCTGCACGGCCGGGATGTCGGCCGACGCGGCGGCCATGAGCTGGGCGGGCACGGTCTTGTCGCAGCCGCCGATCAGCACCGCACTGTCCATCGGCTGGGCCGTCAGCATCGCTTCCGTGTCGATCGCGGCGAGGTTGCGGTAGTGCATGGAGGTTGGGAACAGCGACGGCTCGCAGAGGGACACGGTGGGGAAGGCCATCGGCAGGCCACCGGCGGCGAGCACGCCGCGCTTCACCGCTTCCACCAGTTCGGGGACCGTGCGGTGGCAGTTGTTGTAGTCGGACCCGGTGTCGACGATGCCGACGACCGGCTTGTCCAGCATGGTCTGGGAATAGCCCATCGACTTGGCGAAGGAGCGCCGAAGATAGAGGGCGAAATCGCGGTCACCGTAGTTGGCGGTGTTGCGGGCGAGGCCGGTTTTGGGGGGCTGGTCTGTCATGGGCGCGCATCGTATCCCCCGACGTTCGGATGACAAGGTGCGGCGTTTTTGCTAGCAGCGGTCATGCGAAATTTACCGCCGCTTCTGACTGTCTGCCTGGCAGCCTGTTTGGCTGCCTGCGGACCGACCTATTCCCGGGATACCTACGATCCCCGTGCGGTGCAGCAGGCGAACAAGGTCGACCAGGGGCAGATTGTCGGCATCCGGAAGGTCGACATCTCCGCCAACGGCGCGACCGGCGCGGCCGTCGGTGGGGCAGCGGGCGGCATCGCGGGGTCTCAGGTCGGCAGCGGCGGGGCCCTCACCGCCTTCACCGCGCTCGGCGGCACGCTGCTGGGCGGGCTGATCGGCACCAGCGTGGAACATCTGCAGGGCGATACCGACGGATACGAATACATCGTCCGCAAGCCGAACGGGGAGTTGCTGAGCGTCGTGCAGAAGGACGCCACGCCCTTCGCGATCGGGGCGAAGGTGCTGGTGATCGAAGGTCCGCAGGCGCGCATCGTGTCGGACTACACCGTGCCGGTCGAGGCACCGAAGCCCCCGCCGGCCCCGCCGCCGAAGCCGAAGCCGCCGGAACCCGCCGCCCCGACCCAAACCTGATCCAGGAAAAGAACATGGAAATCATGCCCGGCTTCGCGCTGACCGATATCGAGACGAGCGGGGCGCGCATTCGCCTGCGGCATGGCGGGAGCGGGCCGCCCTTGCTGCTGTTGCACGGCAACCCGCTCACCCATGCGGCCTGGCACAAGGTGGCGCCGCGTCTGGCCGAACGCTTCCATGTCGTGGCGGCCGATCTGCGCGGGTATGGCGACAGTTCCGCCCCGCCGGAAGAGCCGGACAGCGCCAACTATTCATTCCGGGCCATGGCGCAGGATCAGGTGGAGGTGATGAAGGCGCTGGGCTACGATCGTTTCTTCGTCGCCGGGCATGACCGCGGCGGCCGAACGACGCACCGCATGTGCCTCGACCATCCGGAAAAGGTGTTGAAGGCGGCGATTATCGATATCGTTCCGACCCTGGATATGTGGGCCGCGATGGACAAGGAAGGTTCGATCGGCGGGTGGCACTGGCCGTTCATGGCGCAGCCGCAGGGCTTTCCGGAGATGTTCTTCAACGCGGTCGATCCCGACTGGTTCATGCGCAAGAAGTTGTTGAAGCTGACGAAGGATCTGAATCACATTCCGCCGGAAATCTGGGCCGAATACGTCCGTTGCTTTAACGAAAAAACGATCCGCGGGTCGTGCGGGGACTATCGCGCGGCGGCGACGATCGATTGCGAGCTGGATACCGCGGATCTCGGCCGCAAGTTGGAGATGCCTATTCTCGTGCTTTGGGGCAAAAACAGCAGTGTTGGCAAACGGTTCGACGATCCGGTCGGTATCTGGAAACAGCGGGCGGTCGACGTGCGCGGGGAAGCGCTGCCGAGCGGGCATTATGTGAATGAGGAGGCGCCGGAGGAGGTGCTGGACTGGTTCCTGCGGTTTTTCGGGTAGTATTCATCGGCCGTGGACGGTGTTTACGATTTCTTAACCTATCCTGGGTACAAAGAAATGGCCGACGGGATGGTCCCGCCGGCCTGTTCACCAGGAGTCGAAAGATGTACACCCATCTCCTTCTCCTGCTTGTTCTGTTAACCCCTCTTATTCACCGCATAGCAGGGATTCGCTGGCAGGCACGGCACAACCGTCTGGAATCGCATACGGTTTGGTTCTCGACGCCATACCCGATGCCCGTACAGAATCTGCCATGCCCGCCGACGCTGAAGATACCCTCCTGCCGTTCGACCTGCCAAGTATTGGCATGAAGAAGGTCACCGCCGCGTTCGACGGTGGTCTGGTCTGTTCCGACGGCGGCGTCCTGTTGCTGGCCGGTGCCGACAAGCGACTCGGCCTGATCGAGCGCCTCGCCGGGCCGATCCCCGACCATCGCGACCCCGCG
>CAIRCM010000123.1 GCA_903877125.1 uncultured Acetobacteraceae bacterium
CCGCCGGACAGTCCGCCGACGCCGACGCCGGCGCCCGGGCCCGAGGCACTGCCCGAGCCTGCCGGCCCGCCGCCGGGCACGATACCGGTGCCGCCGGCGTTTCCGGTGCCGGAGAAAACACCGCCACCGCCGCTGGCACCCAGGCCGCCGCCGCCGCCGCCGATATACCCGTTTGAACTGCCGCCATTGCCGCCGAGGCCACCGCCACCGCCGGCGGTGTTTACGCTCGTGCCGGCTTTGCCGCCGGCCGCGATGTCCCCGCTGAACGAGACGTTGGTCAATGTCACGCTGCCCGCATCGCCGGGCACATTGGAACCGATGAACAGCCCGCCGCCCAAGCCGGCCCCGCCACCGCCGCCGCTGCCGCCCGCGCCGCCCAGGGCCTTCAAATTCGCCAGGGCGAGGTTCGAAACCGCCAGCGCTCCGGCGTAGACGAAGAGGCCGCGCTGGGTCCCTCCTCCATCGAGCGTGAAGCCATTGCCGATCAGGTTCACGGTCACGCCGCTGGCGAGGTTGAAGGCCTCCAGCGCCGTTGCGCCGAGCGCGATGTTGGTGCCGACATCGATCTCATAGGTGCCGCTGTTCGCGGCCTCCCCGTCGGCGGTTCTGATCAGGGTGTTGAGCTGGGCGACGGAAGTGACGGTGCCGAGGTTGATCGTCATGGTTGTAGCACCTTGCTCGTGCGGCTGCGTACGGAGAGCGCAGGTGTCGTCCCACCAACCGGTCCGCGATGGCTCGCCCGATTTGCGGCTGCAAAAACCCTATGCCGGACCGTCGTTTCTTTACGCTGTGGGCAAAAATAATGAAGAATTTCGCGTTATTGTCAACGCCGGTTTGTCGATACGGTCGACGTCGACGGTATCAAGTTGATGCCGATGAGATCGACGACGGCGCCACTCGCGACGTTGAACGCCTCCAACGGGGTCGTCCCGAGTGCGATCGAACCGTCGATGTCGATGGTGAGGGTGTTGCCGCTGGTCAGCGTCGTGGCCGAGACGATGGCGCTGTTCAGTTGAGCGACCGAGGTGACGGTGATGGACGATCCGCTCATGCGCCTGATCCGTTCATGCCTCGGCACCGGGACCGCGCGTCGCGCCAGACCACTCTCCCTGATCTGGCGGCAGATGCGAAAAGTTTGCGGCTTTCCGGACGGGCGACAAGCGTTTTGGGCGGCGTGCGCGACGTTTTGTCGGCACCTTGGCAGGCGATGCCGAGCGAGCGGAGGGAATTGGGGGGCTTCTGTTGCCCGGTGCCCCCCGAACCGCGCGTGTCTCTGCTGTTTAGGCAGCTACCGCGAATGCCTCATGGTTATCATTGGCATTTGTAAATTAGCCCGATAACGGCGGTACAATGCCGGGCAAAAGATACGTCTTTACCACGCGTGTCGAGCCTGTGTCGCCCCCATGACCCCGGATAACAACGGGGGTGAATGGTGGAGGCGCCGGGCACTGCCCCCGGGTCCACAACGCTTATTCCACGGATCGTTTATCACCATAGTCAGCAAGCTGACGCGCGAGATATAGGCACTCCCCACCCAGATGGAAAGAGGGAAACCGAGTCGTGCCCCTGACCGACGATCAGACCGCCGAAATCGCCGCTGCTCGGGAAGCCTCCGCGATCACTCGCCGGCCCACGGTGCCGGCGCTGGAGGCGATGTTGTTTCAGGCGATGCCGGTGCTGGACCATGGGTTCGTGCGGGTGATCGACTACATGGGCGACGATGCGGCGATCGTGCAGGCGGCGCGCGTGTCGTACGGGCGGGGGACAAAGCGGGTGCAGGAGGATGCGGGGCTGATCCGGTATCTGATGCGGCACCGGCACTCCACCCCGTTCGAAATGTGCGAGATCAAATACCACGTCAAACTGCCGATCTTCGTCGCGCGGCAGTGGATCCGGCACCGGACGGCGAACGTGAACGAATACTCGGCGCGGTATTCGATCCTGGACCGGGAGTTCTACATCCCCGAACCCGAGCACCTGGCGGCCCAGTCGGTGGCGAACCGGCAGGGGCGCGGGGATGTGCTGTCGGGGGAGGACGCGGCGCGGGTGCTGGATATGCTGCGCGGCGATGCGATGCAGACCTACGACCACTACGCCGAGATGCTGAACGAGGACGACACTGGAACGCCGCGCGACCCCGAACGCCCGGGTTTGGCGCGCGAACTGGCTCGGATGAATTTGACGCTGAACACATACACGCAGTGGTACTGGAAGACCGATCTGCACAATCTGCTGCATTTTCTGTCGCTGCGGGCGGACGCGCACGCGCAGTATGAAATCCGCGTCTATGCTAAGGAAATGCTGAAGACGGTCGAAGCCTGGGTGCCGCTGGCATGTCAGGCATTCCGCGATTACCGGCTGGGCGCGGTGACGCTGTCGGCGCAGATGCTGGCGGTGGTGAAGCGGATGCTGGGCGGGGAGGCGGTGGCGCAGGCGGACAGCGGTCTGAGCAAGCGGGAGTGGGGGGAGTTGATGGGGGTTTTGGGGCGGGACGATTGACACCCCATCCGTGAATCGCGTATGAGTTAAGGTATCTTTGAGGGTGCCTAGCGGCGCTTGCGTTTTATGAACTCGACATTTTGGATTTTTCACATGACATCGCCGATTTCGGCCACGACGTTGCCAAATTTGAGCTGGAGGAAAAAAAATCTATTCGTTTCAATCCTTCGAACTCGACGGGGATTTCATCATTGCCGACGTCACGGACACGATGCGGCATTGGCAAATCGCCGCGACGATCGAGTTCGTCGGCAATACGGCAACGTTACACGGATTTCACATGCAGGGGCCTGGGCCAAACACGACTGGCAAAGCCGAGCTTCGCGCTTTGGCTACATGGCTGAAGGGTGAGTTAAATGTTGACGAACTCAGAATTGAAGGCGCGACTCGGACATCGGGTGCAAATCCGGGGCGCAGACCCCAGCCCCTCATTTTCCGGTGAGACGGCGACGTTGGTGCTGCGCCTGACCGGACCGTTGGACCAGCCGATATCGGTCGTTCGGTGGCTACGCGATGCCGGACTGACATCGCGTACCGCTCACGCCGTGATCAACCGCTTGGCCGAAGCACGTCTGGCCGTGTGCGACGTGGCCGAGGGCGCCGACATCGCGGCCTTGGCCGCCGGTCTCGCGAAGATGAACATTCACACGAGCCGCCGGCGGACATTCGCACCGGACTTGATCCCGGAGGTGCGCGCTCGGCACGGCCTCTCACAGCGAGAGTTCGCGGCGATGCTTGGGATCGATGTCGGTGCGCTCCGAAATTGGGAGCAGGGTCGCAACAAACCGGATGTCGCGACGTTGGGTCTCATTACAGCCTTCGACACCTCGCCCGCGATCATCGAGCATGCCACGCTGGAACCCATCGTCTGACAAATGGCAAAGTTGAAACTGACCGATCCCATCGTGCGCCGGTGGGGTGCCATCGGCGGCCTGACGAAGCGGTTGACCGGCCAATCGCCGCCGGTCGTCGATACGTTGCTGGCAGCGACGACGATTGAGCACGATTTGTGCTTGGTCACGCGCAACATACGCGATGTGGAGCATAGCGGCGCAAGGCTGTTGAATCCGTGGGATAGCGACCCGGCCGGCTAGAGCACGATCAGGTCAAGTTGACCCGATCATGCTCTATAAGTCTTTGTTTGATCGCGTGATTCACGCCGCCGTGTGATTCCACCTCCGGCGATCACACTCTAATCCTCGAACATCTCGCGCAACGTGGCCAGGGTCAGCGTCAGTGTCGCGGCATCGACCGGCCCCAACCGCTGGACCAGCCGTAATTTGTCGAGCGTTCGCATCTGGTCCAGCACGATCAACCCATCCTTACGCTGAAAGCGAACCGGAACGCGGTACGGTGCCGACCGGCTGCCGGTCGTCATGGGGACGACGGTGACCGTCCGAAGGTGATCGTGCATTTCGGGCGGGGACACGATCAGGCAAGGCCGGGTCTTTTGGATTTCGCTGCCGATGGTCGGATCGAGGGCCGCGAGCCAGACTTCTCCGCGGGCGACCGTTGCCGGCCGTGTCACCACGTCAGTTCGGCATCGCCAATGTTGCCGAATTCGGTCCAGACCAACCGATCGTCGCCCGCCGCGATGTCGCGCGACGCATCCGCCCATCCGGCGCGTTTGGCACGGGGCGCTGGGGTCAGAACCAAACGATCGCCGTCCCGGCGCAGATCGACGGCATCGCCCGCTACCAACCCCAAATCGGCGAGGATGGCCTTGGGGATGATCACGCCGGCGGAGTTGCCCAGTTTACGAACGGATGTGTACATGCAAGGCCTCTTATGTCCCGCAGGCCAATAGCATACGAACGCCGTCGTTGCAACTTTGTTGGAACACCCCCGATGATCGTCGTTTTTGGCTCCATCAATCTCGACCTGATCTTCCCCCTCCCCCACATCCCCGCCCCGGGGGAGACGGTGCTTGGCCCCACCACCCGGATCGAGCCCGGCGGCAAGGGCGCCAATCAGGCGGTGGCCGCCGCCAGGGACGGCGCGCGGGTGATCATGGCCGGCGCGGTGGGGCGGGATGCGCTGGCGACGGATGCGCTGCGGTTGCTGCGCGACGCCAACGTCGATCTGAGCCGCGTGGCGGAGGCCGATGCCGCCACCGGTTGCGCGGCTATCGCCGTCGATCCGCAGGGCCGCAATGCGATCGCGGTCGGGTCGGGGGCCAATCTGTTCGCCTGTGCCAGCCAGATCGAGGACGCGTTGCTTACACCCGAGACAACCCTGCTGTTGCGGATGGAAGTGCCGGCCGATCAAACCGTCGCGCTGATCCGTCGAGCGAGGGCGCGGGGGGCTCGGACGGTTTTGAATTTGGCACCGGCTTTGCCGATCGATGCGTTGCGCGAGGTCGATATCCTGGTGGTGAATGAAACGGAGGCTGAATGGCTTGCCGCCCGGCTCGGCACCGCGGCATCGGCGGCGGCGATCCAGGACGTGCTGGGGGCGACGGTGATACGCACCCTCGGGGGGGACGGGCTGGAGACCGCGGCCGAACGCATTCCCGCCCGGCGCATCACGCCGGTCGACACGACGGCCGCCGGGGATTGTTTTGTCGGTGTGCTGGGGGCGGCGCTCGACCGGGGGCAGTCGCTGACCGAGGCCCTGCACCGCGCGACCGCGGCAGCCGCCTTGTGCTGCACGAAGCCGGGCAGCCAGGGGAGCGTGCCTTGGGCGGCGGAGACGGACGCGTTCCTCCAGGGCTAGGCCAACCCCGCCCCGGCGTGGCAAACTGCCGGCACTGCCGAAGGGAACGTCAAACCATGCATCAATTCGAGATCGACAAAGCCGCCGCATTGCTGGCGAAAGCCCGCCGCGACATGGTGCCGCTGCCCGGCCTGCCCGTGGCGTTGCAGCCGAAGACGATCGACGAAGGTCACGCGATTCAGGACGCCACAAGCAAGGCGCTGGGCAAGCTGATCGCCGGTTTCAAGGCGATGTGCCCGCCGGGGCAGCAGCCCAACCGCGGTATCCTTTATGCCGGGACGATCCATGCCTCCCCCTGCGCGTTGACGTCGGCCACGGCCCCGCAATGCGGCGTCGAAGCGGAGGTCGCTTTCGTCTACCGCCAGAACCTGCCGGACCGGGCGGTACCCTACTCGCGTAACGAGGTCGCCGCGGTCGTCGATGCCGTCGCCGCGATCGAAATCGTGCACAGCCGTTACGACATCACGAAACCGCTGTCGAACCTGGAGAAGCTGGCCGACAGCATCATGAACGCCGGTCTGGTCCACGACGTTCCGAACGCGGATTGGCGGTCGTTGGACCTGGAAACCATCAAGGTGACGATGACGGTCAACGGTGCCCCGTTCAAGGAGAAGAACGGCGGTCACCCGATCAACGACCCGCTCGCCGTCGCGGTCGAGATGGCCAACATGTGGCGGTCCAAGGGTGGCGTGCGTGCGGGGCAGATCGTGACCTGCGGGTCCTACACCGGTCTGGACTACCTCAAGCCGGGGGACACCTGTTCCGTCACATTCGCGGGCCTGGGCAGCGCGACGGTGACTTTCACCGCATAGTCTACCCCGCCACCCGTTCGTCGGAATGCACCCCAAGCTGCTTGAGCTTGCGGTGCAGGGCGCTGCGCTCCATCCCGACGAATTGGGCGGTGCGGGAGATATTGCCGCCGAACCGCACCAGTTGCGCCTGCAGATACTGCGTTTCGAACATGTCCCGAGCCTCGCGCAGCGGCAGGGCCATGATGTCCGCGCCGGGGTCGGCATTCAATTGCACCGGCACGCGCGAACCGATCTCCGGCGGCAGCATTTCCGCTCGGATTGGGTCCGAGGCGCCGCCGGGCGCCATGATCAGCAGCCAGTCCATGACGTTGCGCAATTGCCGCACATTGCCCGGCCAGTCGTAGGCCTGGAGCGCTGCCAGCGCATCGGCCGACAATTCCCGAGCGGGCATGCCTGAGCTTTCGGCGGAGCGGGCGATGAAATAGTGCGCCAGAATCGGGACGTCCTCTCGCCGCTCCTTCAGCGCGGGCACTTTCATCGGCACGACGGACAGGCGGTAGAACAGATCCTCGCGGAAGCGTCCGGCGGCGATTTCGGCCTGGAGGTCCTTGTTGGTGGCCGACAGCACTCGCACGTCCACCTTGACGCGCGCCGAACCGCCGAGGCGTTCGAACGTCTGGTCCTGCAAGGCGCGCACGATTTTGCCCTGGGTTTCCAGCGGCATGTCGGACACTTCGTCCAGCAGCAGCGTGCCGCCGTGGGCGCGTTCCAGCACACCGGCCCGGCGAGGGTGCGCGACGGGATCGGGTCCAGCTTCCATGCCGAACAATTCTTCCTCGAAGCGGGCGGGGTTCAGGGTGGCACAGTTCAACGCGACGAAGGGCCCTTCCGCGCGCCGGGACCGCATGTGGATCATACGCGCGACCACGTCCTTGCCGGACCCGGCCGGCCCGTGGATCAGTACCCGCGATCCCGTCGGCGCGACACGCTCGACCGAGGTGCGCAGTTGTTGCATCGCTGGGGAGTCGCCGGTCAGCTTCGCCTCGGGCCCCGCGCGCAGGCGCAGTTCGGCGTTTTCCCGAGCCAGTGCCGCCGCTTCGAGGGCGCGGCGGATCACCAGCAGCAGGCGGTCGGACTGGAATGGTTTCTCGATGAAATCGTAGGCGCCCTGCTGGATCGCACCGACGGCGATCTCGATCGTGCCGTGGCCGGAAATCAGCACGACCGGCACATGCGGTTCTTCGCTGTGGAAGCTTTGCAGCAGGCCGATTCCGTCCATGCGGGAGCCCTGCAGCCACACATCCAGGATCACCAGGGATGGGCGTCGGGTCCGGAACGCCATCAAGGCAGCGTCGGAGTCGCCGGCGACCCGTGTTTCGTAGCCTTCGTCGCTCAAAATGCCTTCGATCAGCAGCCGGATATCCGGCTCATCGTCGACGATCAGAATATCATGCGCCATGCGACACTTCGTCTCGATCCGTAGAGGTCCCGGCGGCAGTCTTTGTCAGAACCAGGCAGGTGAGCGCACCTGGTCCCGACGGATTATCATCCAGAATCAGGAAGCCGCCATGGTCTTCCATGATTTTCTTCACGATGGCCAGCCCCAACCCCGTGCCTTTCGGTTTATGGGTGACATACGGCTCGGTCAGCCGCGCGCGATCTTCCTTGGGTAAACCGATTCCGTCATCCTGAATTGTGAGGCGTATGTCGCGGTCCGTCTCGGCCACGGTCAAGGCGATATGGGATGCCCCGTCCCGCATTGCCACGGCGTCGGCGGCATTTTGCAGGAGATTGGTCAGTGCCTGGCGCAACATGCGCCGGTCGCACGGTGCGACCGGACCGCGTTCGGGGATATTGGTGGTCCACGCGATCTGCGGGCGAGCGGTTTTCTGCAGCACCAACGCCTCGCGCGCGATCATGCCGACATCCTCCGGCTTGATGACCGGCTGCGGCATGCGGGCGAAGGCGGAGAATTCATCGACCATCCGCCCGATATCGCCGACATGGCGGATAATGGTGTCCGCGCATTGCGCGAACGTGTCCGGATCGGATTGGATTTCCTTGGTGAACCGGCGTTTCAGCCGTTCCGCGGAAAGCTGGATCGGCGTGAGGGGGTTCTTGATTTCATGTGCGATCCGGCGCGCCACGTCGGCCCATGCGGCTTTGCGCTGGGCGGACTGGAGTTCGGTGATGTCGTCGAAGGTGACGACGTAACCGTCGGTGCGGCCGGTCGACAGTTCCGCACCGATGCGAACCAGCAGCGTGCGCCGGCGGGTCGGCGGTCCGATCTGCACCTCGGCCGTGCGGGCCTTCTCCGGTGCCGCCGCGGCCGCCCGCAACAACGACGCGAACTCCGGCACCACCTCTTCCAGCGGATGACCGATCGTCGCCAGCAGATCGGTACCCATGAGCTCGTGCGCTGCGCGATTGGGCAGTTCCACCCGTCCCGCCGCATCCAGCCCGATCACGCCGGCCGATACGCCGGACAGCACGATTTCGGTGAAACGCCGACGTTCGTCGATCTGGCTGTAGGCTTCCATCAACTCAGTGCGCTGGGCGGCGAGCTGGCCGGTCATACGGTTGAACGCCCGCGACAGACCCGCGAGTTCGTCGCCGCTGTCGATCTCGGTCACGCGCACCGTCAGATCGCCGCTGCGCACCCGTTCGGCGGCGTTGATCAGGTTGCCGACCGGCCGGGCGATCTGGTTGGCCATCACCAAGCCGATCAGACCGGCCGCCAGCAACACCAGCAAGGCGACGATGGCGTAGATCCAGGCGAAGGCGATCTGCAGCCAGGAGCGGTTTTCGTCCAGCTTCTGATACATGTCGAACGCTTCTTCGGTGCGCTGCAGATAGCCGAGGATCGACTTGTCGATCGGTCGGCCGATCGCCAGCATCAGCGGCGGCGTCGATTCCAGCCGCACCACCGCGCGCACGAGGGTGCCATCGGCCGAATTGACCACCACCACATCAGAACTCAGCGCCTGTTGGGTAACCGAGGTCGGCGGTGCCGTCAGACCCATGCCGCCGAACAAACCGTCCGCGAGCACGATCTGCCCCGTCGACGGTTCGTAAATGACGGACTCGGTCAGGCCACGCAGGGTGGTCTGGGTATCCAGCACCTCGGCGAAGGCGCGAGGATCGCCCGAGAAGAACCGGCCGGCGCGGCTGAGGTCGTTCGCCATTTCCAACGCGACGGAGCGGATGTTGTTGCGATGCTCCTCCAGGTAGCCACGTGAGACCTGGAGCGATTCGGTCAACGCCGTGCGCACGGGGTCGTTGAACCAGGATTGAATGCCGAAATGGAAGAAGGCGACGGCGAAGCACCCCACGACGATGGTCGGTGCCACCGCGACGCCGCTGAACAGCATGACCAGGCGCACATGGAGCTGCGATCCGGCCGAACCGCGGCGACGTTCGGCCCAGACGCGGGTCAGGCGCACCGCCAGCATCGCGCCCAACAGCAGCAGCAGCGACAGGTTGCCCATCACCAGCGTCACACCCAGACCGGGTTGGAGCCCGAAGGGGGAGCCGCGCGCGAGGATGATGAAGGTCGCCAGACCCATCGCCAGGGCAATGGCGGCCATGATCAGGATCGCGGCCTTGCCGACCATGGCTTCCCCGACCCGCCTCCACCACCGGCGCGGCGGGATGTCGTCGGGCGGCGGCGGTGGCTTCAGTGCGTCCAGGGGTGGGGAGGCGTTCATGGAATCATCGGGTCCCGAAGCAATGCGTCAGTCCGTGAGAACGCGGACCTCCGGTCCTCTGTCATGTCCGGCGTGCCCGGGCCATGACGGGGAAAACAAGGACGGTGGCGATTTGGACCGTTATTACATCAGGCCCCGTATAACAGGGATATCGAGGTCGCGGATTTTCTTGCGCAGCGTATTGCGGTTCAGGCCGAGCATCGCCGCCGCCTTGATCTGATTGCCGCGGGTCGCGGACAGGGTCATGCGGATCAGCGGGCGCTCCACCTCGGCGATGATCTGGTCGTAGATGTCGGTCACGCCGATCCCGTCGTTGTGCGCGGCCAGGAATTCCTTGATGTGCCGCTCCACCGCCACGACCAGCGGTTCGGGCCCGCCCTGGGACGCGCCGCCACCGGCCGCGACGGGCACCGATGCCTCGGTTTCCGTGAGTTCGGCCCCGATCGTTTCGGCCGAGATCGTCTCATCCGGGCACAGCGCGGCCAGACGCCGCATGACGTTCTCCAGTTCCCGCACGTTGCCGGGCCAGGAATGCTGCTTCAGGCGGTCGACCGCGCCGGCATCGAGCAGCTTGGACGGCAACCCGTCATCCCGGGCGCGATCGAGGAAATGGCGGGCCAGGAGCGGCACGTCCTCGGCCCGTTCGCGCAGCGGCGGCAGGCGGATGGGGACGACGTTCAGCCGGTAGAACAGATCCTCCCGGAACTGGCCCTGGCGGATGGCGTTGCGCAGATCGCGGTGGGTGGCGGCGACGATGCGTACGTTCGCCTTGATCGGCTGGCGGCCGCCGACGCTGGTGAATTCGCCTTCCTGCAGCACGCGCAGCAGGCGGGTCTGCGCTTCCGGCGGCATGTCGCCGATTTCGTCCAGAAACAGGGTGCCGCCATTGGCTTGCTCGAAGCGCCCCTGGGACCGGTTGGTGGCGCCGGTGAACGCGCCCCGCTCGTGCCCAAACAGTTCGCTTTCGATCAATTCCCGTGGGATGGCCGCCATGTTGATCGGCACGAACGGGCCGGCCCGCCGTTTGCCGTAGTCGTGCAGCGCGCGGGCGACCAGTTCCTTGCCGGTGCCGGATTCGCCGTTGATCATGACGGTCAGATCGGCGGTCGTGAGGCGGGCGATGGTGCGGTAGATTTCCTGCATCGCCGCGCTGCGCCCGATGAGCGGCAGCCGTTCCTCGGAATCCTTCGGTTCCGAAACCATCGTGGCCGGTTCGGCCGGCACGGCCAACGCGCGGCCGACGACCGCCAGCAGTTCGGTCAGATCGAACGGCTTCGGCAGATACTCGAACGCGCCACGCTGAGCGGCCTTGACCGCGGTCATCAGGGTGGACTGCGCGCTCATGACGATGATGCGCAGATCGGGGCGCACCCGCTTGATCCTGGGGATCAGGTCCAGACCGTTTTCGTCGGGCATCACCACGTCGGTGATGACCAGATCGCCCTCCCCTTCCTCGACCCAGCGCCATAGCCCGGCGGCGTTCGAGGAACTGCGGACCTGATAGCCGGCACGCCCGAGCGCCTGGGTCAGGACGGTGCGGATCGAACGGTCGTCGTCGGCGATCAGAATGGTCGGCAAGGTCACTGGTCGGCGTCCTTTTCGGTCACGACCGGCAGATGCAGGCGGAAATCCGTACGCCCGGGCCGGCTTTCAACCTCGATCAACCCGCCATGATCGCCCACGATCTTGGCGACCAGCGCCAGGCCGAGGCCGCTGCCGGCGGATTTCGAGGTGACGAATGGTTCGAACAGATGCGGGCGGATGTCGTCGGGAATACCGGCCCCGTTGTCGCGCACGGACACGAACAGCGGCAGGTCGAGCCGCTGCTTGGTCCCCGGCACGGACAGCCGCATGCCGTGCTGGAATCCGGTCGTCAGGGTGATTTCCGGCCGGCGGTCCGAGCCCTGGGTCGCGGCCTCGACGCCGTTTTTCACGAGATTCAGGATGACCTGGACAAGTTGATCCCGGTTGCCCCACACCGGCGGCAGCGACGGGTCGTAGTTTTCCTGAAACCGCACATGCTCGGCGAATCCGGTCTGGGCGAGCTTTCGGACGTGTTCCAGCACCCGGTGGATATTGACCGGGGCACGCACGATCGGCTTTTCCCCGAAGGCTTCCATGCGGTCCACCAGAGCGCGGATGCGATCGGCTTCATCGCGAATGAGTTCGGCGAGTTCCCGGTCTTCCGGCGCGACGCTGGATTCCAGCAATTGCGCGGCGCCGCGGATGCCGGAGAGGGGATTTTTGACCTCATGCGCCAGGATCGCCGCCATGCCGGTCACGCTGCGGGCGGCACCGCGAAAGGCCAAATGCCGGTCCAGCGCCCGCGCGGCGGAGGCGTCCTGCATCACCAGCAGGACGGTATTCGGATCCTCCGGTACTGGCGAACCCTGCACGGTGATGCCGGTTTTGTGCAGGCGCGCGCTTTCCAGCGTCAGATCGTGATCGGAGATCGTCGCTTCGGTGCGGCGCACCTGATCGATCAGCAGGAACAGCGGGTTGTCGGACGGCACCAGGTCGGTCAGCCGAACCTGCGACAGGCTCGCGGCCGAGGCGCCCAGAAACTGCTCGGCGGCGTGATTGACGTATTTGAACCGGTTGTCCGCATCCAGCAGCACGACGGGCACCGGCATGGCGCTGAGAATGGCGCCGTGCATCGGCGTCAGGTCGGGGGCACGGTTGCGGGCCGGCAACAGGCGGGACGCGAAACTCACGCCGCCTCCGCCATGGTGTCGGTGTCCTGCCGGGCGGCGGCCAAGCGGACGGCGCCGCGTTCGATTGACTGGTCGTAGAACGCGTCGATCAGGGCCAGCACGGCGCCGGCGTCGGGCAAGCGGTTCATGGTGGCACGAAACTCCGCCGATCCGGGCAGGCCGCGCGAGTACCAGGACACGTGCTTGCGTGCCAGCCGCACGCCTGCGTTGGCACCGAAACGATGGAGCATGCCATGGTAGTGCGCGACCAGAATGGCTTTCTGCTCCGTCAGCGCCGGTTCGGGAATTTTCGTCCCGTTGCGCAAATAATGCGCGACCTGCGCCGGGAACCAGGGCCGGCCGTAGCAACCGCGGCCGATCATGACCCCATCGGCGCCGGATCGGGCCAGAGCCGTCGCCGCGTCATCCTCGGTCAGGATATCGCCGTTGGCGATCACGGGTATCTCGACAGCCTGCTTGACCCGCGCGATGAAATCCCAGTCGGCGGTCCCGGTGTAGAACTGTTGGCGGGTGCGGCCGTGGACGGTGATCATACGGATGCCGACCTCCTGGGCGATGCGCGCCAGGCTTGGGGCATTCAGCGTATCGTGGTCCCACCCCATGCGCATCTTCAGCGTGACCGGCACGTTCACCGCTTTGACGGTGGCGTCCAGAATCGCGCGCGCGGCGACCTCATCGCGCATCAGGGCCGAACCGGCGGCCTGTCCGACCGCGACCTTTTTGACCGGGCAACCGAAATTGATGTCGATCAGGTGGGCGCCTTTGTCGACGGCGATCCGAGCGGCCTCGGCCATCGCGACGGGGTCGCAGCCGGCGAGCTGGACGGCGGAAACCCCGCCGCAGCCGTCGATTTCCGCCATGTCGATCGTGCGGCGGTTTTCCCGGATCATGGCCCAGGATGCGATCATCTCCGACACGACCATCCCCGCGCCCAACTGCTTGGCGGTCTGGCGGAACGGGAGGTCGGTCACCCCGGACATCGGCGCCAGGATGACCGGCGTTTCGATACGAACGCCGCCACCGAGATCGATGTGTCCGAAGGCAGGTTGTGTGATTTGCGAACGACAATTGCCCATGATTTGGGCAGATTAACGTCACAAGACCTTCAATGCAATCGCCTAAGTTCTTGCAAACTGTTTCAAGCCGCTTCCAACGCCGCGGCAATGGCCGCGCGCCGCCGCCACGTATGCACCCACACCAACACACAGAGCGCCGAACCGGCGATCAGGGGGATCTGCAATCCCACCAGTTCCGACGTCGCGCCATACACCAGCGCCCCCATGGCCGGTGCCGCGCGGGTGATCATGCCCCAAAGGCTCAGGACTCGCCCGACCATCAGCGGCGAGCAGGCGCTTTGCAGGAGGGTCTGAATGGAGATGCCGTGCATGGTCGTGGCCATGCCCATGCAGCCGATGGCGATCACGCCGACCGGGAACCAATGGGTGGACGCGAAGCCGGTGACCGCCACCGCAAGGCCCAGACCGGCCAACAACGCGACCTGGGTGAGGCCCTGCAGGCGCCCGCGTATCGCGATGTAGGTGCCGCCGACCAAGGCGGCGCAGCCCATGGCGCTGGCCAGCGTCGCCAGCCCCTCGGCACCGCGTCCGAACAGGTGGTCGACGTAGGGCGGCAGCATCTCCGGCACCGCACGCAAGAGCATGCCTACCGAAGCCGCGTAAAGCATGAGCGGTCCGATACCTTTGTGGCGGACGACGTAGCGCACACCCTCGACCGCGTCGTGCAGCACGCTGCCGGTGGAGCGTTGCGAGCGCCGGATCGCGGGGTCGAGGTCCAGCATCAGCATGGTGAAACTGGCATAGAGAAACGCGAGGCAGTTCACCGCGATCGACGGCACCACGCCCCAGGCGGCGATCATCGGTCCGGAGATCGCCGGGCCGAGAAAGCGGGCGGCGTTGTAGGTCAGCGAGTTCAAGGCCACGGCGCCGGGCAGGAACGGACGCGGCACCAAACCGGGAATGATGCACTGGCGGGCCGGTTGCGCGAAGGTCTCGGCGGCACCATTACAGAACGTCAGGATCGCCATGTACTCGATCCGGATCGTTCCGGTGAGCACGAGGATCACCAGGATCGCCGCCTGCCCGGCGGCGACAAACTGGGATATCATGGTCAGCCAGACACGATCCATCCGGTCCGCGACCGCCCCTGCGATGGGCGAGACCACCACGGAGGGCACGAGGTTGCAGAACGCGATGGTCGCGACCCACATCACCGAATGGGTCAACTGCCAAGCCAGCCAGTCGGTCGCGATGCGCTGGACCCACGACCCCGTCCAGCAAACGATGCTGCCGGAGTAGAAGATTTTCGCGTTACGCTGGGCGAATACGCCGCGGATCGCGGCGAGGCTGGCCACGCCGGCTAGCGCGCGGCGGGTGGCGGGGCAACCGGCGCCGGACCCGCGGGATGCCCGCCGGTCCGCACGCAATCGTCGACGTCGTTTTCGCGGCCGAAAAGCTGGCTCAGGCCACGGCCATCCGCACCCGCGGCATAGGAACCGGATTGCGGGGAATTAACCCCCGACATCGGCGCGAAAATATCCGCCCGGTGTTGCGCTTCATAGGCTCGGTCGGCGGCCTGGTTGCAGGCGGCGCGCAGCCGGGCATCGCCGCTGCGTCCACCGGCGGGCGCGCAACTGGCGAGCGCCAGACAGATCAAGGCGATGGAGGCGGTTCGGATCATACGTCAGGCTCCCAGTTGGGCGGAGGTCTTCGGGGCTTCAAGGGCAAAGCCGGCCACGTAGCGCGACAGGCGGGCGCGGAAGCCGGCTTCGTCGAAACGGGCCTCCCGGGTCAAGGGAAGAGTCGCGGCCGTACGCAACAACGCGGGATGCAGGTCCGCGCCGCCACGGTTGAGGGTGAACAAGGGGCGCGCCCATCTCGCATGCGCCAGCAGTTCGATCAACGCCAGCAGGCGCAAACAGAGCGATAGGCCGTGATTGGTGCCCAAGCCCACCGCGAGGTCGATCGCGCCGACCCAGCAGGCGGCGTCGGGATCGGCGAGCGCGAGGTCGGTGTGGGTGCCATCGGGACGGTTGAACCGGAAGCCGCGGATCACCCCCCAATGCTGTTGCAGTGCTGCGCGGCGCGCGGTGTGCCACGCCAGTTCCAGGTCGCGCTTGCCCACCGGCGGCAGGGCCTCCGGCGGCAATGCGACGAGATAGGTGACCGATCCGTCGGGACTGGTGCCGACGCGGATGGATGGGTTGGGTTCCATGCGCTGGAGGATGGACCGGGGAGCGGGTTGGCGCCAGTCCGATTCCGGGACAATCGGGTTATGGTCGGCGCCATCGGCGGGTCGAGCCGACGATGGCGGTGCGGGTTTATGGGCCGCATCCGCTCGCCGGCGCGACCGGTTGCCGATCGGGCAACCGATCAGGCCGCTTGGGCCACGGTTTGCGTGGCTGCCATGGGATAGAGCAGCCCGCAATCGATTTCGACATATAGAACGGCGGGCCCAGCCTCAGCTGGCGGCAGCGCGGCGTTGCCATCGGTCCAGCGGGCAATGCGGCCCGCATCGGCCTCAGCCGCCCACCAGCCTTCGACAAGACGGGGATCGTCCAGAGCAATGGAAACCTGCTCATCGCCGGCCGTCAGCTCCAGCCGGGTCACCCGTACACCCAGCTGGCGGGAATCCTCGATCCAAGGTTGCATCTCATGCGGCACCGCCACCTGGGACACCAGCCGCGCCGGAACGCCGGCATCCGGCAGAACGAACCAGAACCGCCTGCCCCGCCGTTTGATCGGTTTGATCTGCCGCCCCGCCGCGACGATGCGCAGATCGGGATCGTCCGCCACCGGCCGTTCCGGCGCGGTCAGGCCGAACAGACGCGCCCGTTCGGCGATCGTCGTCCAGACCGGTTTCACACGAGCCGGATCGGCGGCGAACGGGGCGCAGGATTCCGCTTCGCGACGGGCCTGGTCGTTGTCGAAGGTGGGGAACAGCTCCATGGCCGAACCGGCGTTGGCGAACATGTTGCGGTTGCCGGTGTCCAGGTAGCTTTCCGCCGCCATGCCCTCGGCCAGCAATACGTCATGGCTGTCGAGTTCCACGTGGTAATATGTCACCGAGCGGCAGGCCGTTTCCCGGACGATGGTCGTGTCGTTGCGCAGCAGGCGGGCCGGGATCAGCACCCCGTCCAGCAGGACGGCGTGATCCGGCGACAGGCGAAGGTCGCGCGCGGGAACACCGTCTGCGATGGCGCCGGCCTTGATCCGGATCGGCTGCGCCTTTTCCGGCGCCGGATGACGGGCCAGATCCAGGCGGCGGAAACCGATCCATTTTACCGGCCGGACCGCGCCGCGGGCGGTCAGGACCGGATCGCCGGCCACCAGCGCCTCCACCGGCACTTCCCCATTCGGCGTGCGGATCAGCGTGCCCTCGGCATAGCAGGCGGTTGTCAGCAGCTCGACGCCGCCCGCTCCATCCGCGGCCAGATAGAGGGTCGACCCGATCAAGGTTCCGGCGAAGATGAACGAATCGGTGGTCGCACCTTCGGTGATGCTGGCAACGGTATTGCCGGCGGATGTCGTGATGCTCAGCGCCAAGGGCGATGGCGATGCCGCATAGCCCGAACCGACATTGGTCGTGCTGGTCAGATCGATGACATCCAGCGAGCCGAACCCCGAGATCACGGCCATGTCCTGGTAGCCGCCCGGTTGGTCGGACGTCACGACGATCGTGTTGCCGGGGTCCATGGTCAGCGAGCCGGTCAGCATAGAGGTCGGGCCGCTCAGGGTGATCGTGCCAGTATTCAGCGTGGTATTCGACAAGGTCGAACCCGAACCGAGGTTCACCGAACCGCCGCTGGACACCACCAGACCGGTGCCGGTCGCACCGTTCAGGCTGATGCTGCCGCCGGCGAAAACCGTGTCACCGCTGGTCATCCCCCCGCTGCTGACGACCTGACTGCCGTAGATCATATCGCCGGATGCGCTGCCGCCGGACAGCACTGTCTCGGTGCCGCCCGAGGACACCGTGGCACCGGATTCCGTGCCGCCCGACGAAACCAACAGAAGCGTGCCGCTGCCGACCGTGGCGCCGGTACTGCTGCTTCCGGTGGAAACGACACTGCCCACCACCAGTTCCACGCCGCCGCTGCCGTCCGGGGCCAGGATCAGTTCGGACGCCAGTGCAGTGCCGGCGAAGGTAAAGACCTCGGACCCGGGCGCGCCGGTCGTGGACGGGGTAAAGGTGACGGTCGCGGAAGAGACAGTGTCGCCCGAAATCGGGGACCCGGCATAGGCGGCCCCGGTCAGCGTCCCCGTTGCCAAGGTCAGCGTCGCATTGCCGGAGGCCGCCGCCTGGGTCGCGCTGGTCAGGTCGATCACATCGCCGCCGCCGAAGCCGATTATTTCGGCCTCGTCGCCAAAATAGATCCCCCCCGACACGGACGACAGGGTCACGGTCTCGATCAGTTCCGAGTTGCCGGAGAACGTGAGGGTGCCCGAAATCGTGGCCTTGGGCGATTCCAGCGACAATTTGCCGCTGACCAGCGTCGCGTTGGTCAGCGTGCCGCGCCCGCTGATATTGATCTGACCGCCGCTGTCGACGATGCCGGTGCCGTTGGCGCCCGCCAGGAACAGGTCCACGGCGCCACCGGCATAAACCGTTTCACCGGATACGACCGCCGTCGCCGCGCTGACCAGCTGGGTGCCATAGACCGCATCGCCGGAGGCGCTGCCCAGAACGGTTTCGAAACCGCCCGCGTAGATCGTGGAGTTCTGATCCGAGCCGCCAGCCTGGATGATCGCCGTAGTGCCGGAATAGAGCGCGGCGCCGGACAGGACACCGCCGCTGCTGACGGTCACACTGCCGGCATAGATGTTCAGCCCGGTCGAGGTCACGCCGCTGGAAACGATGATCGAGGGGGGCGCGAGATAAACGAGTTCCTCGCCCGTGCCGCTGTCGGCGATCAACTGAATCGTCTGGCTCGGCGCCTGCCCCACGAGTGTGACCGTCTGGGTCACCCCGCCGCTGGAAACGGTGGCGACGGTGTTGCCCGAGGAGGTCGTCAGCGTCAGCGCCGCGCCCGCGCCGATCGCCTGGAAATCGATGACATCGCCAGCACCCCAGCCGGAGACGATGCCCTGGATACCTGCCCCAACGTTCGGAACGGTCGCCAGATCGATCGTGCCGCCAAAGGTCGTAAAAGTCTCGCTGCCCGACAGCGTGTCGGAGGCCGTTGCCAGCACGACGGTGCCGCCTTGGAGCACCGTGTTGCTGGCCGTCGAACCCCCGCTGACATCGAGCGTGCCGCCGGTTTCAACCGTCGTGCCGACGGCGACCGCGCCGGACAGGACCGCGACACCACCGTTCAGGATCGATTCGGTGCTGATTCGGCCTCCGCCGACGGTCTGCGATCCGCCGACATAGCCACCGGTGGCGGAGCCGAACACCAGGTCCGTGGCGCCGTTCACGATGTCGCTGCCGGACACGATGCCGCCCGCGGAAACGGTTTCCGAACCGCCGGCCTGGACCGATGTGTTCACCGCCGTGCCGCCGCTTTGGACGGTGATGGAACCGCCGCTGGTGACGGTCACGCCGCTGGACGTGACACCGTTGGCGACCACTGTCGCCGATCCTGTCGCGCCGTTGCTGGTCGGGGCGAAGGCTATGCCGCGGACGTTGAAACTGGCCGACACGCCCGCCAGAAGCTGGGTGAAGGTTTCGCCGGCGGCCTGGGCCGCGGTGTTATTGATGTTGTCGGTGATCGTATACAGGTAGGTCGGGTCGAAATCGCTGAGGACATAGTTGGTGGCGTAAAACGTCACCGCGCCGGTCGACGCATCGACCGTGCCGGTCATGCCAAGCAGGCCGGACGTGCCGTCGACGGTTGCGGTTTGCGACTTCAGGTTCAGGCCGGCCGACAATGTATAGGCGAGCGACCACGTATTGGTGGATGTGTTCAGCACCCATTTCTGCAAACCGCCATCGGTCGGCAGCGTGCCGATTTTCTCGCTGCCGGCACTGTCTTTCGGGGCGCCGCCGTCGGCGATGTAGAGGACGGTGGAACTGGCGAAAAAGAAGTTCTCGGGGCTGAGATAGGCCGTGGACCCCGATGCGAACAGGCCGTTGCCGTTGGTGGACGTCAGCGTGACAGTGCTGCCGATGCCGGACAGCGCGGAGCCGGCGGTCGTCCCGGTCGGGGCCGCCCCGTAGTTGAGGATCGCGCCGCCACCCACCGACTTGTCGTCGCGGGAGACGTAAAGCTGTCCGTCGACCATCGTAACCATGCGCGTTTCCGCGGCCTGGTCGATGCTGGAAGCGGTGTTTGCGCCGTCCTGGGTGAAGAACAAGCCCTGCGAACCATCCGCGTTCCCCGTTCCCTGACCGGAGATCCAGAATTGGCTGCCATCGATCGTGTATGCGCTGCGCGGGTTGTTTTGGCTGTAAACGTTGTAAAGCGCGGTGCTGGTGTCGACTGTCCCGTTGTAGCCGATATCGGCGACGATCCGCGGCACTGGGATGTAACCGCTGTTCGTGGTGTCGAATGTTTGCGCGAAGTTGACGCCACCATATGCCGCCGGATTGTTTTCGAACGCCTGGACGTTGGCGCCATAACCCATCAGGGTCAGCGATTGCCCGTCGCCCGAGAGCTGCAATGAAAGTTCGGACTGCGATCCGAACTCACCGGAGATCGCGTATTGGGTCGCGCCGTTCACCACATGGGTGAACTGCGGCAAGGTCATGATGCCGACGATGGAACCGGCGGTGGTCAATTCCTCCAGATACACCGGCGAGGCCTGATCGTCAGCGACCACGTAGCCGCCGGAGGCGTCACCTTCGATGCTGACCACCAGGTCGCCCGCGGTGAACGACGTGATCGTCGGCAAGGTGGTGATATCCATGCCGCCCGCGGCATCGGTGATCGCGCTCACGGCCACGCCGCCGGCCAGGGTGAAGCTTTCGCTGCTGCCGCCGCCCGAGACGGTCACGACGGTGTTGCCGCCCGCGGCAGAGGTTGTCAGCGTCGCGCTGCCGGCGTTGAACGCCGCGCCGATCGCGGTGGCCGAGGTCAGGTCGATCGCATCGTTCAGACCGAAGCCGGAAATCACCCCTTGCACGCCGGCACCGGCGACGGGATTGGCGGCGACAACGATGCGCCCGCCGCCGGCGAATGTGGCGCCGGTCAGCGTGGCATTTGCCGATGCCAGTTCGACCGTGCCTTCATTCTCGACGGTCGTGTTCGTGGCCGAGGTGCTGCCGGACAGCACCAGGACGCCGCCGCTGACCACGATACCGGTCGCCGCGGACGCAGCCAGGTCCAGATCCACCGTGCCCGCGCCCAGGATCCCCTGTTCGGGCCCGGCCCCGATGATGCCAAGGGTACCGCCGGCGATGGTTTCGTTGCTGATGGCCGCATTCGCGCCGCTGACGACCTGGGTGCCGCCGATGGTGCCGCCCGACTGGATGCCAATCACGGTTTCCACACCGCCGGTCTGAACCGTCGTGGCGGAGCCGGTCGCCCCGTTTTCCACGATGACGGTGCCGCCGTTCTGGACGATGGTCGATACGATGGTGCCGCCGGTGAGCACATCGAGCGTGCCGCCGGAGCTGATTGAAAGACCGTTGCTGGTCGTCCCCGAGGGAACGGAAATGGAATAGGCGGTGCTGTAGTCGATCGCGACGCCACCGGCACCGTCACCCGTGACCACGAGGTGGGGCGCGATCGTGGTGCCGGCGAAAATATAAGCGAGTGTGTTGCTGCCGCTGATTACGTCGAATGTGGTGAGGCTGGTGGTATTGTTGACCGAAAACGAGGAGGTCACGCCGACCGTCCCGTGCGCGCCGACGCTGGTGGAAGCCGCAATATCGATCACATCGCCGACGCCGAAGCCGGACAGCGTCGCGAGCGCCCCGGTTGTTCCCAGCACGGCATTGCCGAGCTCCAGCAAGGTGCCCGCGCCGGCGAACGTCACGCCGTTGGTCACGGTGGAACTCGTGGTGGACAGCTCGATCGTGCCTTTGTTCAGCACGGTGACATTGGAGGCGCTGGCGGCCCCGGAGACGTTGAGCAAGCCACCGTTGACGGTCAGCGCCTGCTCGGTAGCCCCCTTACCCACGATCGCCGAACCGCCGGCATAGACGGTCGAACCACTGTCGACGCCGCCCGAACTGACGGTCATCGTCGCGCCGGACGAGATGGAAAGGGCCGATGTGTGACCGCCGGACGATACCGTGACGGTGCCGCCGGAACTGACAAAGACGTTCTCCAGCAGGCCACCGAGGACGACAACGTCGATGGTACCGGTGAGGATCGTTCCGCCATTGACGGTCGTGTTGATCGTGTTTGTCGGCATCGCGTTAATCCCTCGAACCGGCACGCGAGCAATCACGGCACCGTGCGGTCGCCACGGTGGCTCCCCCCTCCCGCGCCGGTCGCCGGTCTAAAATACCGTTCCTCCCTGGGAACCGGTTTCAGACCTGCGAATTAGTTCCTGCTTGGAGGTGTTCGCGCTGGGACCGGGTGTATGCGCTTAATCTTTGATTGGAAACCGACCTTCGGATTAACAATATATTGCCGTTTTGCGTCAGTGATGTGACGGTATTTTTACGCCGTTACAAAAGGCGATTTTCGGTTCGGTGTGCACTTGCTCGCCTGCTGGGAGATAGCGTTTTCGGCGATCAGGCTGGCCGGCTACACAGAAATTGTGCTTCATGTGGCCGCGGGCGGACGTTGCGAAAACGAATATTCATCCGCCGGCAATCGATTTCCCGCGCCCCGACGTCGGCGGAGTGGATGTACCGGCCCCCTCGGCGAAGGCAGGGATGCGGCGGATCGCGGCAATCACCTGTTCCGGCGTGATCAGGCGGGTGCATTCGAATTGCCGGGGCGTGTCCTTGTGCCGCGGGCACCACAGGAAATCGGCGTGGTCGAACACCGCTGCCGGGTCGTTCCAGCAGGAATTGCAGGCGTGCCAATTGACGATCCGGTACGGCGTCGCGAATTCGTTGGTGGGATGGGTGAAGCCGCTGATCATCACGACCTCGGTTCCCGCCGCCCAGGCCAGCCAGGACAGGCCGGACGACAGCCCGACAAAAAATGCCGCGTGACGCAGCCAACGTGCCCGCTCCGCCAGCGGGCGGTCCCCGGTCTCATCCTCCGCGCCATGCGGAATATGGTTCCAGACGATACCCGACCCATGGGCCGGTTTCTGATCGATGCAGATCACCCGGAAGCCACTGTCTTTCAGAAACGCGATGACTTCCCGCCATCCACGCGGATTGTTCCAGTATTTGCTTTGGGTGGAGCTTTGCGTGCCGATGCAGACATAGGGTTCCGGGATCGGGCGGGTCTCGTCCGGGAGAGTCAGTCGCGGCGGTTGCTCCGCCGGATCGACCCCGAGGATATAGCCTGCCGTCCGGTGCAATCCGACCTGACGGAAATCCGTGGGCTGGAACACATTTTCCTTATCGGTGAAAAACAGGCCGACCGAATATGTCGCGTAGGCCTTGGACGCCAGATCCTGCTCTGTCACCTCCTCATGGGTCGCGAAGCGAATATGCGGATAGGACGCCCGCAGCAGTGGGGCAATCTGTCCGGACATGGCGCAGGTGACATTGGCCCCGTGGACCGCCGCGAAGCGGGCGACGTAAGGAAACCAGCCGATCGTGTCTCCGAGTGTGCCGACGGGAAGCTGGATCAGCACATCCCGGCCGCGGCAATCGTAGCGATGGGTCAGCACTTCCGTTGCCGTACCGGATTCATCGACGGACTGGACTTCGATTTCGATGCGGACGAAATAGCGCTTGGCCGATCGCACCAGCGCGCCTTTGTTGTCGCTTTGGAAAAGGATATTGCCGGTATCCAGGTCGCGCAGACACACCCGCCACAGGCCCGCTGTCCGCTGCGGCAGCAAGACCCGAGCACCGACGTTGAAATCGAAACGGATACCGTCCGGACCTTCCTGAGTGGGCAGCGTGGCTGGCGCGGGATAGGGTCCCTTGGCCGCGGACGCCTCCGCCTTCCGCTCTACGGCGGATTCGCCGGTTTGCACCGTTGTGTTCGGATCGGCCACATCCGGTCCCGCCGCGCCATCGTCCATTCGCGCATCTCCACACATGCCGCCCCACCGGCCGTGGCGGGCGGTATCACCTGGGCTGCGGGCATGTGACCGAGCATCGTGGGGCTGTCAATCGCGGCCGCGGGACAGAGCAGGGCCAACGCGCGGTCGATCGTGCCGGTTCGATTTCGGGACAATCAGGTATGGCCCGCGCGCGATCAGCGTATGGTGCCGCCGATGGCGGTGCCGACCTGGCCATTGACGCGAACCGATAGCGTTCCCGGCGCGGGTGCGTTGCAGCAGGCGGTGTCGTCGGTGCGGGTTTGGGCGCCGCACCCGTTCAACAGCGTGGCCAGCAGGAGAAACGTCGACAGTCGCATGATCCTGGCTCCAATGCCCTGGGGTACGGTCAGGGAGCATACCATAGGGATGAACGGGGCGGTCACGATCGTGCTTCGCCGCCACACTGGCGTTCGCCGGCAAGTCATGCCATTGAAGCGCGTTGTCGCCCGTTTTTTCGGCGCGGCCGCCCGAGTCGCCATGGACAGGGCATCTCGCAAAACCTGAAAGTTCAAACGATGACACCGAAATTCCTCCGTGAGGAAGCCGCGCGTTTTCGCGGTATGGCCGAAGAGCAAACGCGCGAGGCATCGAAACTGCGGTTGCTCGGCATGGCCGACGACTATGAAGCCCGAGCGACGGCGATCGACGGGATGGTTGTGGAGACCCCGCCGGAAGAACCGGAAACCGAGGTTGCCGAAGCGGTTGAGACGACCGGCACGCTGTCGCTTGGTGCCAAATCCGGGGCACGCGGCGTACGTAAGCCGGTCACGCGGACGCGGTTGCGCATCGGAACCTGATGCGCCAATCCGCCGCTACGCCTTCCGTGCCGTTATCAGGCTCTGGCCACCCGGCATCGGCGTTGGTGATAGAACGATATCCCTGAAACCCGCTTCCGTCAGCCATTCCCTGTGCTCGGCTTCTGTGAAGGCAAGCCCGCCGTCATAGACATTCAGGAACGTAAGGTTGAACCCGACGGTCAATGCCGGCGAGGTCCGGGAATCATCGAGGATCGAGCCGAGGATGAATATGTGTCCGCCAGGATCCATCGCCTCGCCGACATGTCGTAGCAAGGCGCGGGCGTCGTCGGGACACAGGACCTGTATGACCGCCCGCACCACGGCGGCATCGTAGCGGACGGCCGGCGGTGCGGCGACGACGTCGCCAGCAAGGATCGAGACCCGATCCTGCAGGCCGGCTTCCGCGATGAAGGTCGACGCATAGGACACGACGTTGGGCAGATCGACGATCGTTGCACGGAGGCCGGGCACGCTCTTGCAGGCTCCGATTGCCGCGCCGCCCGGCCCGCCGCCGATATCGGCCAGATGCGTCGTACCCGCGGCCTTCAGCATCGGCGCCAGCGCCGCGCCGCCGGGCACCGCACCCGCATACATGCCGCGGTAGATCGCGGTCAGCCGCTCCGGCGTCTCCCGCGCGAAATCGAGCTTCATGCGCGCCTTGCCGTCCCGGATGGAACCAGCGGTCTGCATGGCCCAGTGCCATTGCTGCGACAGAAGCTCGTGCCTTCCACCCATGTAACGGGGTCGCCCACGCACAAGAAATTCATCGGCTTCCGGCGTATTAGCGAACAGGCCGTCGTTGACGGTCAGCAGTTCCGCGTTCACCAACACATAGAGCAGCGGACCCAGCTTGTCCGCGCCCACGCCAAGTGCCGTCGCGATCCCGGCGCAGGACAGCGGGCCATCCTTCAACGGGGTGAACACATCCAGTTGCATACCCGCCAACATGCCCAACGATTGATAAACGGACGTAATGTGACGCTCGATCGTACTCGGTGAGCGCGGTGCCTGGATGTCGCTCATGATTTATTGTTCCTTGCGAACGTCTCCCGTCGCCGGCAAATGCCCGCGCTTCGATAAACAGTGACAGGCTGACCGCGCGTTCTGGAAGGCAGGTGCACCTTATTCTGAAAAGCGGCGCCGCTTGCCCCGAAACGCTTGCGGGCGAAGGTGATCTGCGCATCGGAAGGATCAATCCGCTGGACCTCGGCTAGCGCGCAACGCCGCATGACTTCTTCCGTGAAGACTCCATTGCCGCAGCCGATGTCGATCCAACGCAGGCCGGCCCACGGCGCGAGCCAATCCAGGAACTGCTCCCCGACGAGCCGGCTCCAGGGGCCCATGGCCCGGTCGTAGGCCTCACCGTCGTTGAATCGAATGGGTACCGGTGCCATCGATCTCCGCTCCCGGTCGCGTTGGTTTCATCCAACATTTCCCTTATGGCCTGGCCATCCGGGTATCTTAGGCGGACGATAACCCCGGTTCCCGGCGGCAGGCAATGACCGCGTCCCCCTGCTCGCGCTGATGGTGACGTAAGCATCGCGCCGATGCCGGACGATCTTCGCCACCCCCGCCAGATCAGTGAGTCCTAGCAGATCGTCCAACTCCCGATACGCGAGTAATCCGGCGTCGGAATTGATGCGGGTCCCTTGGAATTCCCGCTTCAGGCGACGGTCGAAATCGACCCCGAGAGACCCGTCATCCGCTTCACCCGATGGGTGCGACATCGCCAGGCACCCGACCTCAAACAACATACCGAATTAATTTAATTATCATGTCATATGGTACTATATCTAAAATAATTCATCCGGGAAATCCAGATTTATAACATATAATCAAATAACTGCCCCCAGACCAGCGGTTAACCCCCTCATGTCTCCCGCGACCCGGTCCACAATGTCATGGCTCGGACACGCCGGGGTGTGGGCACGCCTCGCAGCCAATGCTGCTCGCTCCGTCTACAGCGATTTCTCCAAAACCGCGGCGATCGCGCTGTCGCTGAAAAACCCGTCGGATTTCAGCGCGTAAGCGCAATGCATCTCCAACACACCGTCGGTGAAGCCGATCTTCATCTCCTGCGCACCGGCAACATTACGCAGCCTGATCAGCTTCAGGCCTTCCCGCACCGCTTCCTTCCCCAGATCGTCGACACAAATCGTGCGCAATGCCATGTTCAGCCGGTGGCAGGACCCGTTGTCGAGGAAGTTCAACCCTTCCAGGTCGCCATCGAAACTGTCCCAATCCACATCGTAGGGGATCGCCGCGCCGCAGATTTCCTCGATCTCCTTGGCCCGCCCGGGGAAGACAGTGTCCTGGAGTTCCTTGATCTTCCGTCTCTCCTGCAATCCCATCGCGTTCTCCATCGGGGCGGTGTGCCCGGAACCGGCACTATACACACCCGCACGGCCCCCACCATCTTGCATCCGCACCCAACCCGTCCGACCATCGGTCGAACCTATCGGAGGCCCCAGCCGTGCAGCACACCCCCGCCCCCCACGTCACGCAAAACTGGTCGCTGACCAAACCGTCGGCCACCGGCAAGCGCGGCATGGTCGTGTCCCAAGTGAAGGCGGCGGCGGAAGCCGGGGTCGCGATCCTCGATGCAGGGGGCAATGCGATCGATGCCGCGGTCGGCACGGCGCTCGCCCTATCGACGACCGAGCCCTGGAATTCCGGCCTCGGCGGCATCGGCTTCGCGCTGGTGCATCGCGCGGGACAGGCGCGGGCCGAAGTCGTCGATTTCGGACCGGTGGCGCCGAGCGGACTGAATCCCTCGGTGTTCAAGCTGACCGGGCGGCACAAGAACGACCTGTTTTCCTGGCCGGAGGTCGAGAACGACGCCAACATCCATGGTCCGTTGTCGTTCGCCATCCCCTCGGCCCTCGCCGGCTACGACCGGATGCTGAAGCAGTGGGGCAAACTGCCGATCGCCGAGATCATGGCGCCGGCGTTGGCCCTGGCGAAGCGCGGGCTGCCGCAGGATTGGTATACGACGCTGAAGGTCGCGTCTTCGGCTTCGGTGCTGAAACTGTATCCGGAGAGCGCGCGCATCTATCTGCCGGGCGGGTTGCCGCCGGCGTCCCCCTATCAGGGCAAGCCGGGGTTCTTCCGGCTGGGCAATCTGCCGGCGACGTTGGAACGCCTCAGCCAGGCCGGTCTCGACGATTTCTATCGGGGCGACGTCGCACAAACCCTGCTGGCCGACATGAAGACGGTTGGAGGGGTGCTGAACGCGCATGACCTGACCCACTGCGCCGCGCGTATTCTGCCGGCGACCGAATATCGGTGGCGGGGTCGCACGTTGCAGTTGGCGGGGGGGCTGACCGCGGCGCCGACGATGATGCGGGTGCTCGATCAGATGGCCTCCGTGCCGTACGGCAAAACGCCGGATGCCGCCTGGTACGCTGCGTTCGTCCGAGCGATGCGCGCGGCTTATGCCGAGCGGCTGGCGGGTCTGGGGGATGCCGATCCGCTGGCGGCGGAGACCTGCACCACGCATCTGACCGTCTGCGACGCCGAGGGCAATGTGGTGACCATGACCACGACCCTGCTGTCGTCGATGGGCAGCCGCGTGGTGCTGCCCGAGAGCGGGGTGCTGATGAACAACGGCGTGATGTGGTTCGATCCGTCGCCCAATCAGCCGAATTCCATCGCGCCGGGCAAGCGGCCGTTGACCAACATGTCGCCGATCATTCTGAAGGACGGGGATCGGCCGTGGCTGGCGGCCGGCGCGTCCGGCGGGCGGCGCATTCTGGCGTCGGTGGCGCAGATGATGACCTTCGTCGCCGATTTCGGCATGTCGTTGGACGAAGCCGCGCACCACCCGCGCGTCGACGTCTCCGGCCCCGATGGCTGCTCGGCCGACATCCGCCTGCCGGCGGACGTGATCGCGGCCTTGTCGGCCGACGGCCCGACCGAGGTCGTGGAGCACGCGGTGATGCCGATCAACTTCGCCTGCCCGAACGTGATCCTGCTGAACGCCGATGGCACGCGGGCGGGGATCAGCGACGCGGCCAGCCCGTGGTCGGCGGCGGTGGCGCAGGGGTAGGGGCGATCTGATTGGGGCGAGCGCTTCGCCCCGTTTACCGTCGCGCCCCAAGCGCTATAGAGGACCGACCGCACCGGACCCTGCCCCATTCGCACCGCAGCCCTGATCGTAGCGGCCTTAGCGCTCATGGCGCTGGCGCCGGATTCACCGCCCGCCTCCTCATCGGAGGCGACGGCTGTCGGCGCCATTCCGAATATCTACCCGGCGCGCCGGATCTACAGCCAAACCGACCTGACGGCACTGCACGACAAGGCCACCAACGGCGATGCCGACGCGGCCGCGGCGTTGGGCCAGATGTATGCGCGCGCCGGCACGACCGCGGCCAACCAGGACGAAGCCTTCCGTTGGCTGACCCATGCCATAGACCTCGGCTCAATCCCCGCCCGGCGCGAACTCGGGCTGCTGTTGCTGCGTTTGCCCGGGGATCGGCGAGAGCCCGCACGCGCCGCGTCGTTGCTGCGCCAAGCCGCCGAAGCCGGGGATGCGCAGGCTCAAGCCCAGCTCGGCATGCTCTACGCCTGGAGCGACGGCGTCGATCGCGATCTCGACCAGGCCCTGGCATGGACCCGAAAGGCCGCCGACCAGAAGGACCCCTGGGCGATGGCCAACATGGGCCTGCTGATTGGACACGGTGCCGGCACCGCCCAAAACCCCGAGGAAGCCGCGACCTGGTTCCAGCTCGCCACGGATGCCGGCGACACCTCCGGTGAGGCCGAACTGGCCCTTTGCTATGTCCGGGGTTCGGGTGTCGCCAAGGATCCGTCGCGTGCTTTCGCGTTGATGCTCGACGCCGCCCAACGGGAAGACCCGGCGGCCCAACGCCTGCTGGGTGCATTCTATCGGGATGGTCTCGGGGTCGCCGCCAACCTCGATGAATCCATCGCCTGGTTGCGCCGCGCCGCCGACCGTGGGGATGCCGAGGCGATGGCGCGGCTGTCCGATGCCTACCAGACCGGGCACGGGGTGGCACAGAATCAGATCGAGGCCTGGAACTGGCTGAAGCGCGCAGGCGAGGCCGGTCATATCGTCGCGGCGATCGCCTTGGGCGACGCTTATTACTCCGGGGCGCGCGGCCCCGGCCGCGACCATGCCGAGGCGGCGCGCTGGTTCCAGAAAGCCTTGGCCGGGGCCGAACGTACAGCCTGGATCGCGCCGGACATCCCCGGCAGCGCCGAAACGCGCCAACGTGCCGCCGCCCGCTTCATCCTGGGCCTGCAACTGCTGGAAGGCGACGGGATCGACAAGGACCAGTCGCGGGCCGTGGCGCTGTTCGAAGCCGCCGCGGCACAGGACAACGCCGCCGCGATCGCCCAACTGGGGCGTCTCTACCACCTCGGGATCTGGGTCGCGCCGGACGACGGGAAGGCGGTCGTGCTGCTGCGGCGCGCCGCCAACCTCGGCAGCGGCATGGCCGCTGTCATGCTGGGCGATGGGTTTCAGGACGGATGGGCCGGGAAAAAGGATGCGGCGGCCGCGGTCGGATGGTACCGCGCCGGCGCCGCGCTGAACGACCCACGCGCGTGGTTCGCGCTGGGCCGCGCCTACGAACGCGGCCAGGGCGTCGCGCGGGATGGCGCGGAAGCGATCGTGTGGTACCGCCTCGCCGGTAATGCCGGTAACATCGACGCCGAGACCCGCATGGGCGACATTCTGCACCTCGCTCAGCTTGGCCAGGCACGCGATGATGCGGCCGCCGAGCAATGGTACCAGCGCGCGGCCGCGCAAGGGGCGCCCGGTGCCCAATACATGCTGGGGCAGCTGAACGAATCCCATCCGGCAGAAGCGCTGGAATGGTACCGCAAGGCCGCCGTGCTCGGCTGGAATCCCGCGATCGACCGCCTCGCGAATGCCTATCGCGACGGGGCGTTCGGCATTGCCGCCAACGACACGGAGGCGGCGAAGCTTTACCGGCGCGCGGCGGACGCGGGTTATGCACCATCGATCGCGGCACTCGCGGCCTTCGCCGAAGCCGGCCGCGGTGGGATGACGGCCGACCCCGCCGCCGCCCTGGCGCTATGGCGCAAAGCCGCCGAAGCGGGATCGCCGTACGCCCGGACCCGACTGGGCAATGCCGTCCGATTGGGCGAATTGGGCGTCCCGATCGATGAGGCCGAGGCGGTGCGGTGGTACCGGCTCGCGGCGGCGCAGGACGACCCGACCGCGCAGGTCAATCTGGGATTCATGCTGGAAAATGGGCGGGGCGTCGCGCGCGACGGCGCCGGCGCGGTCATGTGGTATAAGCGGGCGGCGAGCCTTGGGAATGCGACCGCCCAGGTCAACCTGGGGACCACTTACTGGTTCGGACGCCTGGGCCAAGCGGTCGACCAGGACGCAGCGCTGGTGCAGTTCCGCGCGGCGGCGGCAGCCGGCAATGCCAGCGCGGCCTTCATGCTGGGCGTCAACGCGGAATCGCATGGCGATAACGCGGACGCCGTGTCCTGGTATGGCAAAGCGGCCGATAAAGGCGCGGGCAACGCCCAGGTGCGGTTGGCGGAGGCGTATCGCGACGGCACCTTGGGTCTGACCCCGGATTCGGCGAAATCCTATGACCTGTTCAAGCGCGCCGCCGATGCGGGTTTCACGCTCGCGCTGGCTGACCTCGCACGATCGACCGAACGCGGCATCGGCACAAAGGCCGATCCGGCGGCGGCGATGAAGCTCTGGCAACAGGCCGCCGCGAAAGGCGAGGCCGCGGCGCAATTCCGCCTCGGCTATGCCGCGCAGTACGGGGAACTCGGCGTGGCCAGGGACGAGGCGGCGGCGTTGCGTTGGTACCGGTTGGCCGCCGAACACGACTACGCCGACGCGGAGGTCAATCTGGCCGCGATGCTGCTGACTGGCCACGGCGCACCGCAAGACGGGGCGGAGGCGCTCAAATTGTATCGTCGAGCCGCGGCGCAGGGCCACCTCGCGGCCGAGTATATGATCGGGGCCATCAGTTGGGACGGCCTGGCCGGGCAGCAGCAGGACCGCACCGAGGCCGTGGCGCATTTCCGCACCGCCGCCGAACGCGGGAACGCGGCGGCACAGCGAATGCTCGCCGTCGCTTACCGGACCGGGCAAGGCGTGCCGGAGGATCTGGGTCAGATGATGACCTGGAACCGCAAGGCGGCGGAACAGGGCGATGGGCTGGCGGAAACCAGCCTGGGTTACGAGATTCTGAGCGGTCTCGACGGTACTTACGATTTTGTCGAAGCGGCGTGCTGGTTGACGCTGGCGGTGGAACGGATCGACGACCCATCGGAAAAGGCCCGCGCGCAGGTCAATCTGGACAACGCCCTGGTGCAGCTGAACGACGCCGAAAAGGCCGAGGCAGCAGCCCGCGCGGCCGGCTGGCGGGCGAAGTTCGCTGGGAAGCAGTGATCGATGCCTGTCCGGCAGGATCGAGCTATGCCATGACGCAGGGGAAAGGCCTGTGCCAATCGGGCGCGCTTTCATTTCGCGATGCCTGAAGCCTGCAAGGCTCACCCGGGCCAGGGAACGGCGAAGAATCATACCAATGGTCGTAACCATTGACCTATTCACCGTCATGGTCGGGCTTGACCGTTCCGCATTCACACATAGACGAAACGAATTTACATCTTGCCGAGCTTACTGACCATCCTCTGACGCCCCGGCGACAAACCGGATCGGAAGAGCGCATTTTTCAACACGAAGGGCACCAAGGCCCACAAAGCATGCACGAGGGCCCTGTGCCGGACGATGAATCTTCGTGCATCCTCGGTGATTCTTGATGTCCTTGGTGGTGAAAAATGCGATCTGTCCGATATTATACCAACGACCGCAATCATTGACGCATCGGCCTGCCACCCGCGTCCTGCCGGCGAATGCCGGTATCCACGATTTTC
>CAIRCM010000124.1 GCA_903877125.1 uncultured Acetobacteraceae bacterium
GTTTTTGCGTCGTTTCGTCGGTGACGGCGTTGGCGAACATTGCGGGTGTGACGCCGAGCGTGTGGGACAGGTCGGCGCCGCGCAGGTCGCAGCCGCGGAACTCGGTTTTGGTAAAATCGAACCCGGCGAGGTCCTGGCCGCGTAAGTCGCCGGTCAGCACCATGTTCTGGAACGCGGTCGCCGGATCGAGTTCCGCGAGGCCGGCGAGTTCCACGAAGCCGAGATGCTGGGAATGCGCTACGCGGACGATACGGCGCAGAATGTCGGCGCGCGTGTTCATTGTGACACCTTCGATGGGTTCGGGGTGATGATTTCCCGGGCCACTTCGATGCGGCCATGATCGTCCGGCGGGGTTAACTGCGCGATCAGGGCAGCAACAATATCCTGCGTGCCCGGTTGCAGCGGCGTTGCGCCTCGTATTGCGACATCGAAGGCATCCACTGGTACCTTAACTGAAAGCGTCAGTGGGCCTTCTCCGCGCTTGCGGGATTCGACGACCAACATGGTTTCGTCCCCCAGGGGGTAATCGATCAGGCGCTGCCGGTGATCGATGGGACCGAGAATTTCGACGGAATCCGCGACCGGCCCACGAACAAATGTCGGTCTGTCCTGCCGGTCGCGCAGGAACGAGTTATGGACCGGCAGCCAATGGGCGGATTCCATGCTGAAAATTGCCTTCGTCACACCGATATCGACAACCGTGGAGACCGCCTCGCCATCCACGACGGCTCGGGTTGTCAGGCCCTCATCGACTCGCATGCGCAGGTCGAACGGAATACGCTGGGTATCGGCGTTCTGGTTGTCGGGCACTGGACGGTTGACGGTAAACACCACGAATTCCGCGAATCTGTCGAGCAGTTTCGTTTCCATCAGCGCTGGTTCTGGCGGGTCTTCATCATGGATTCCGCCAGCACGCTTCCAGGCGACATGCATGGCATGACACTCCCGGCGGTACTCGGGCCAAGTGCCGTAGAATACCCGCAACAGCGATTTGATATCGAGCGGGCGGGCGGCGACCTCCGGTTTACGCCAGTCGCCGACGTCGGTATTGTGGCCGATGCAGAGGGCACGCCGTAATTCGCTGTCGGTCCAAGGCAACGGTGTATCGGCGGGGGATCTGTCCGCACGCCGCCCAGACTTCATCGCCGCGTCGATCAATTCGGCGAGGTGCCGGCGTTCGGCTTTGTATTTGTCCCTGGTCGGCGGTCGTCCCATGGTCCGGGCTCCTTGAGTTCGAAACTCATATTATGCGCTGTATGGTGTTGATCTTGTTGATACTATTTGGGTGCTCCCGCAACGCAATGCAAGGAGCATCGCCGTGGACATCCCCCTTTCCAGCCTGGACGCCGTCCTGGCCCTGCCGCTCACTCTTTCCATGCTGCCCCACGTTTCGCCGTTCGTGTTGCCCTACGCGATGCTTCTGATCGGTCACCGTTACGGGGTGAAGTGGTCGATCCAGACGGGGTACCTGACCGCGATTGTTTGCGCGGCGGCTTTCCATTGACGGGCCCGTGCGGGTGGCGCGACCGCGTTGGTTTTTCCGCGGATGGGCGCAGATAGGCGCAGATTGGAAACCGGATCGCTCCGCAACGATCTGCGCCATCAGCGCCCATCCGCGTAAAAAACACCCCTTCGCGGTGCCACCCCAAGTCACCGGCGTCCCGTTGCTGGTCACCCCTCCGGCAGGCTAAGGTGTCGCAATCTACAGGAGGAACCCCAATGAAACTCGCGTTTTTCAATGACTTCCGGTTCGGCGTCGTCAAGGGCGACAACATCGTCGACGTCACCGCCGCCGTCGCGGATGTGCCGCATACCGGCCCCGGCGACCTGCTCAGCGGCATTATCGCCCGCTGGGACAGCCTGAAAGGCAAGATCGAGGCTGCTTCCGCCGGCGCCGGCGTCCCCGTGTCCAGCGTGCGCATCCGCCCGCCGGTGCCGAAGCCCGGCAACATCGTGTGCATGGCGGTGAACTACATGGAAAACGGCACTCTGCCGAAGAAGCCGCAGATCAACGCTTTCCACAAGGCCGCGACCGCCGTCATCGGTAACGGCGACACCATGGTTCTGCCGGACGAACCCGCGACGATCTTCGAGGGCGAGGCCGAAATGGCGCTCGTGATCTCCAAGCGCGCCGACAACGTCAAGGCCGCCGACGCGTTCGACCATATTTTCGGCTACATGAACTTCATCGACGGTTCGGCGCGTGGCCTCGCCTCGGCCGGGTTCTTCGCGATGAAGTCGCGGGCGACGTTCGCGCCGATCGGACCGTATCTGGTGACCGCCGATGAGGTGACGGACCCGCAGAACCTGCCGATCAAGCTGACCGTCAACGGCGAAACGAAGCAGGATTTCAACACCAACGACATGGCGCACGACATCGCTCGGTGCATCGAATGGGTGTCCTCGGTGCATGTCCTCGAACCCGGCGACATCCTGGCCACCGGCACCAACCACCGCGGCCTGTCGTCCTTCATGGACGGCGACGTGATCACGCTGGAAACCCAGGGCCTCGGCAAGCTGACCTTCAACATCAAGGACGATCTGAAGCGCACCTGGTCGCGGGAAACCCGGCAGGACCGCAAGGAAAAGGGCCTGGAGGGGCCAACGAACCAGCTCACCGGCAAATACGCGAAGGCGTAACGTGCCAGCCGCCTGGTTGGTTGTCCGCGCGACGGTGGCCAACGCCGCCGACCGCGCGGGCTTCGACGCCTGGTACCGTGCGGAGCATCTGCCGGACGCGACGAAAGCGTTCGGCGTTGCCACCGCCTGGCGCGGGTGGAGCGAGCAGGACCCGGCCGTTCATTGCGCGCATTACTGGTTCGAAAGCGCGGAACGGTTGGATGCCATGACGAAAGGACCGGAGATCGCAGCGCTGATCGCCGAATTCGACCGGTGCTGGCCCAATGTCACCCGAACGCGGGAGGTGTTCGTGGTCGCGGATAGGGTCTGACGACGCTGGACAGGGCGACGCTCGATATCGCGCCATTCCGCGCCCGGCACGATTGTGCAACCACCCGGGGCCCGCCCATGGACACGCCGCCGCATACGCGCGACGTGTGGACCCCCGCCCCGGTGCCACCGCGTTTCCGGGCCAATTCCAACCTCTTGACCTTCCGCACCAGTAAGGCACGCTACCGGGCAGGAGGACCGCCCAAATGCCCGACCCGGAAATGATCGCCCTGCGCGCGCAAATCGCCGCCCGCACCCGTGCCACCGAACTCCCCCAGATGCGCAAGGACTATGGCGCCCGTGGCTTGGCCTTCGGTCTGCCGTCCGATGTCACCGTAACGCCGGTCTCGGCCAACGGGGTGAAAGCCGAATGGACTTCCACACCCGGCGCCGACGCGGCCAAAGCCATCCTGTTCCTGCATGGCGGCGGCTACGTGATCGGCTCGCTCGACAGCCATCGCCACTTCGTCGCCGAATGCGGTCGCGCCGCCGGCTGCCGCACGCTGGCGATCGATTACCGCATGGCCCCCGAACACCCGTTCCCCGCGGCGGTGGAGGACACTGTTGCCGCCTACCGGTTCTTGCTCGGGACCGGCATCGCGGCGGGGAACATCGCCATCGCCGGCGACAGTGCCGGGGGCGGCCTGGTGGTCGGCGGCATGTTGGCCATTCGCGCGGCCGGACTGCCGTTACCCGCCTGCGCATGGTGCATCTCCCCATGGGTGGATATGCAGGCGCTCGGCCGTTCGTTTACAGACCGAGCGGAAACCGACCCGACGGTGCAGGCGGCGACGATCAAATTCATGGCGGAAACCTATCTGGCCGGCGCGGATCCGAAATCGCCCACCGCCGCACCGATCTACGGCGATCTGCGTGGCATGCCGCCGATGATGATCCAGGTCGGCGCCTGTGAGACGCTGCTCGACGATTCGATCGCCCTCGCGCGCGTCGCGGGGATCGCCGACGTGCCGGTCGACCTTCAGATATGGCCCGAAATGATCCATGTCTGGCACACTTACCATCCCGTTCTGTCCGCCGGAAAACGCGCCATCGCGGCCGGCGCCGCCTTCGTGAAATCCAAACTGGGAGCTTGAACCATGGACGTACGTTTCGATGACCGGGTGGCGATCGTCACCGGGGCCGGCGCCGGCCTCGGCCGCTGCCATGCGCTGTTGCTGGCATCGCGCGGGGCCAAGGTCGTGGTGAACGATCCCGGCGGATCGGTGGATGGCACCGGTGGCGCGAACCGCGTGGCCGATGCGGTCGTCGCGGAAATCAGGGCGGCCGGCGGACAAGCCGTCGCCAACTACAACTCGGTCGCCGAGGAAGAAGCGGCGCAGGGCATTATCGCCACCGCGATGGATACCTGGGGGCGGCTGGACATCCTGGTCAACAACGCCGGCATCCTGCGCGATAAGGCGTTCAACAACATGTCCATGGCGGATTACGAATTCGTCAATCAAGTGCATCATTTCGGCACCGCCTACTGCATCAAGGCCGCGTGGCCGATCATGCGCAAGCAGCAGTACGGCCGCATCGTGGTCACCACGTCGGGTTCCGGCACCGTCGGCAATTTCGGACAGGCGAATTATGGCGCGGCGAAAATGGCGGTGAACGGTCTGATCAACGTGCTGCGGCATGAGGGCGCGAAATACAATATCCGCCTCAACGCGATTTCGCCCTCGGCCTATACCCGCATGACCGAATCTCTGCTGCCGCCGGACATGGCACCGTGGATGAAACCCGAACTGGTTTCGCCGATGGTGGCGTGGCTGTGCAGCGAGGAATGCGACCAGAACGGCGAAATCATGGCCGCCACCGCTGGCGGCTATGCTCGGGTGCAGTATTTCGTGACCGAAGGCGCGCAATTCGATCCCGCCGAACCCGTGACGATCGAAATGGTGCGGGACAAGATCGATCAGATCCGCGACCTCACCCAGATCAAGCCGTATTTCGGCATGATGGGCAACGTGGTGGAGAAATTGCGGGAGATGGGACGGGTCAAATAACGACCCGCCCCTTTCACCATCCTACTTGCCCGGATCGATCCAACCGAGGTTGCCGTCCGGGCGCCGGAAGATGACGTTGAACTGGCCCGAGGCGCTGTTGCGGAACATCAACACCGGCTGCGCCGCGAGGTCCATGCGCATCGCCGCTTCGGCGACCGTCAGAACGTTGATTTCCGTAATCGTTTCCGCGATCACCGCCGGATGGGTCTGGACTTCCTCGGCATGTTCCTCCTCCGATTGGAGGATGAATTGCCGAGCGGCCGCGGGCCGTTCGCGATTGGCCAGATCGCGGTGGTGCTCGTTGACCCGGCGGCGGTAACGGCGGAGACGTTTGGCAACATGTTCCGCCGCGAGATCGAAGGCGTTATTGGCTTCGGATGCCTCGCCTTCGCCGCGCAGTTGGATGCCGCGCCCGGCGTGCAGATTGATATCGCAGGTGAAGTTGCTTCGCAAACGGCTGAAGGTGACCTTCGCCTCTATCGCGTGCTCGAAATATTTACTGGCCATGAGGTCCAGGCTGGTGCCGACCCGCGTACGCAGGGCATCGGACAGTTCGACTTGTTTTCCGGATACCGTAATTTGCATAGCAACCTCTCCCCCGGTGAAAGGAGCGGTAACGGCGATACATGCGTCAGGCGTGCAGCGCCTTTTCCCGCCGGCGCTGCACCGAACTGGGGATGCGCAGCGCTTCCCGGTATTTGGCCACTGTTCGCCGGGCGATGTCCACCCCTTCTTTGCGCAGCAGGGTGACCAAAGTATCGTCCGACACAATGTCGTTCGGCAGCTCCGCATCGATCAGCGCGCGAATGCGGTGGCGCACCGCTTCGGCGCTGTGGCTCTCCCCCCCGGTGGACGAGTGAATCGCGGCGGTAAAGAAATATTTCAACTCGTACAGCCCGCGCGGCGTCGCAATATATTTATTCGCGGTAACCCGGCTGACGGTGCTTTCATGCAGCTCGACCGCCGCGGCGATATCGCGCAGGATCAGCGGCCGCAGATGCGCCACACCGTAGCGCAGGAACCCGTCCTGCTGGCGCACGATCTCCGCCGCGACCTTGATGATCGTCTGCGCCCGCTGCTGCAGCGACCGCACCAACCAGTTGGCACTCGCCAACCGCTCGGACAAGAACACCCGCTCGTCCTTTTTCGCATGCGGCGCGATGCGGGCATAAAAGCGCTCGTTGACCAGAACCCGCGGCATGGTGTCGGGATTGAGCTCGATGGTCCAGGAATCGTCCGGATTGTGCCGCATCAGCAGATCGGGCACGACCGGCGGCGCCGGGACGCTGTCGTAGGTCGCGCCAGGTTTCGGGTCGAGGGCGCGGATTTCCCCGATCATCTCGGTCAGATCTTCGGCATCGACGCCGCAGATCGCCATCAGCTTGCGGTTTTCGCGCTGCGCCAGCAACGGCAGATTGGCCAGCAGCGCCTGCATCGCCGGATCCAGCCGGTTTTTCTCCCGCAACTGGGCCGCCAGACATTCGGCCAGATCGCGCGCGAACAGACCGACCGGGTCGAAGGTCATCATGCGGTGGCGAACATCCTCCACCCGATCCAGCGGCAGGTTCATCGCCGCGGCGATATCGGCCGGTGTGGCCGTGAGGCGGCCAGCGGGGCAGAGCAGGGCGATCAGATGCGCCCCCACCATCCGATCGACCGGGTCGTTGAAGCTCAGCCGCAACTGCTCACCCAGATACTCCCGCAGCGGCATCCGCGCATCCGCGAGGTCGTCGATCCCGCGATCGTCGCTGTCGAAATTGTGGCTGCCACCGCTGCCGCTCATGCTGCCCATGGTCGGCCCGCCGTCGCTCACGCCGCCGGCGTCGTAATTTTCACTGTAATCGGTATCCAGCGGCGCCGCCCCGTCCGCCGGCAGGGTGTCAGCACTGACCGAGGTCGCGGTATCGGTGGTGGCTTCGTTCCGCGGCACCGTTTGATCGAGCGCGGCGCGTTCCAGGGCCGGATTGTCGGTGGATTCGTCGCGCTCCAGCAGCGGGTTCCGCTCCAGCTCCGCCTCCACGAAGGTGGCGGCTTCCAGATTGTTGAATTGCAGGAGTTGGATGGCCTGACGCAGCTGGGGCGTCATAACCAGCGTTTGGCTTTGCCGAAGATCGAGACGAGGAATAAGCGCCATGTGGCGGCGATTATGGGTCGCGTGTCGCCGAGGTCAACGGCAAACGTGCGATGTCATGCAAATTCCGTGCTAAGCAGCGTCAACGGCGGCAAATTTACAGGGAAAACCGTTCCCCCAGGTAGACCCGCCGTACGTCCTCGTTCGCCACGACCTCATCGGGTGTGCCTTCCATCAAAACCTGCCCATCGTGCATGATGTAGGCACGGTCGATGATTTCCAGCGTTTCCCGCACATTGTGGTCGGTGATCAACACGCCGATACCGCGATTCTTCAAGTGCCCGACGAGGTCGCGGATTTCGCCGACCGCGATCGGGTCGATGCCGGCCAACGGCTCGTCCAGCAGGATATAGGACGGCTGGCTGGCCAGGGCCCGAGCGATTTCGACACGCCGGCGCTCCCCGCCCGACAGCGCCAGCGAGGGGGTACGGCGTAGATGGCCGACGCCGAATTCCGCCAGCAGTTCGTCCAGCATCGACGCCCGGGTCGCCGCGTCGGGTTCCACCACTTGCAGCACAGCCATGATGTTCTGCTCGACCGTCAGGCCGCGGAACACGCTGGCTTCCTGCGGGAGGTAACCGATGCCCAGACGGGCGCGACGATACATCGGCAGGGTGGTGATGTCCGCGCCATCCAGGGTGATGCCGCCCGTATCGGGGCGCACCAAGCCGACGATCATGTAGAATGTGGTGGTCGTTCCCGCGCCATTCGGCCCCAGCAGACCCACCGCCTCCCCCCGGCGCAGGCCGACCGAGACATTCTTGACGACGGCCCGCTTCTTATACGTCTTCCCAACCCCCGTGGCGATCAGCCCGCCAGTGCTCAGCGGTACGCGTGTCGGCGGCGGGAAGGGAATGTCCAGGGTATCGCTCATGGTTTGTGGGGCGCGGCGGGCGGGGGATAGACGCCGGGCGGGGCCGACGGTACCGGCGGATTGGACTGGTCGTTGGGCAGCACAAGTCCGTGCACCCGGCCGCTGGGGTTGGACACCAGCGTTGCCACCCCGGTTTTCATGTTCACCAGCGCTTCCGACCCGTTCAGCTGATTCTGGCCACGGGTGATGCGCACATGCCCCAGCAGCCGAGCGAGACCGGTTTCGGCGACGTAGACGCCGCGATCGCCGGTGACGGTGTCGGTCTGGGTGCGGATCGAGACATGGCCGAATGCCTCCATTCTCTGCAACTTGCCCGATGCGGTCAGCGGATCGTCCGGCTGGTTTGGCGCGCCATTCGGGGCGGATGCCGGCGTGGGTTTCGCCGGTGCCGGTTTCGGTCCGGCCGGCGCTTGCGTGTCGCTGGGCGTGGTGTAGGCGACCAGCGTATCCGCCGCGATGCGCCGCCCATCATTTGTCAACGCGATCGCATCGCCCCGGGCGACCGCCATGTGCTGCTGCGACCAATATTCCAGCGTGTCGCGCGCGGTCAGGATCTGCGACGGCGTGGTGAGTTTCATGTGGCTGCCGGTCATCACCAACACGGCCTGATCCATGTCGTAGACAGCCTTGTCGCCCACCACCTGGTCTGTTTTGGACAGTATCCGCACATGGCCGAGCGCCTCGACCTTGTAGATTTCGCTGCCGCCGCCGTCCTGCGTGGTGGGATCGCCACCGGGTGCCGTGTTGGGCTGGCCGGCAGGTGCGGGTCCGGACGGTGTCGCACCAGCCTTCGGTCGGTACCAAGCCGTCAGCGTATCCGCCAGCACGGTCACATCGCCCCGCACCGCTCGGGCATCGCCGCGGGCGACAACCATTTTCTGTTCCTGCCGCCAGTCGATGCCATCGGTCGCGGTGATGTCGATCGGCCCGCCATGCGACAGGTCGAGCTGCTGCGCGACGGCGGTCAACGGCAAAAGCGCCAAGCAGGCAGCAGCGAGAAGCGCTCTCATTTCGAAGCCGCGTTCATGATCAGATGGGTCTTGCCGGAGAACTGAATGGCCGTGCCCTTGTCCGTGATGGTGAACCCGCCGTCGGCATCCAGGACACCGAACGGCCCCTCGGCGTGCACGGGGTCGCCGCCGACCGCGCTGCCGCCCTTGACGTCCAGCGTCGCGCTCCCGGTGGTCAGCGTGGTGCCGTCGTCGCGGTACAGAACAACGTTCGACCAAAGGTCGAGCGTATTGGCCTTCTGGGCAAAGATACCGTGGTCGGCCTTCAGGTTGAGCCAAATCCCGTTGGCTTGCGTCAGATCGCCCTGCGGCTTGGTCAGTTCGATGCGATCGCTGTCCAGTTGCTTGGCGGTGTCGGTCGTCAGCGTGTAGGGCTCGCCCTTCTCGTTGACGCCATGATAACGCGCGTGCCGCAGTTGCGCGCCATCGAGTTGGCCGCTCACATTGCCCAGCCGGGTCGGGATGAAGCCCTGCCGTTGCACCAGATCGGGCCACACCGCCACGGCGGTCAGCAGCGCGAGCGCGAGGAGCGGCAGCACATATTTTGTCGCCGTGATCAGCAGACGCCGGCGCGCCAGATCGCCTGCCTGGGCCGCGAAACGGTCTCTTGGCGTGTGCATGCCGTTGGTATGTCCCGCCATTTGCACCTGCCCGACCATCATACCTGTCCGACCCGCAGCAGGTCGTGCACGTGAAGGATGCCTTCCGGCACGCCCTCCCGGTTCACGACGAACAATGTGGTGACCCGTCGTTCGGGCGCGTTCATGGCCCGTAACGCCTCATCCGCGAGCGCGTCCGGCCCGATCGTCCGCGGGTCATGCGTCATGATCTCGCCAACCCGGCGCGAAAGCAGGCCGGCATCCATCGACCGCCGCAGGTCGCCATCGGTCAGTATACCGATCAGCGCGCCATCGGGGCCGGTCACGCCAAGGCAGCCGAATCGCTTCTCGGTCATGGTCACGAGCGCGCGGTCCATCCCGGTGTCCGGTGTGGCCAACGGAACCGCATCGCCGGTGTGCATGACATCGCGCACCCGCCGCAGCCGCTGCCCCAACCGCCCGCCAGGATGAAACCGGCGGAAATCCTGTGCCGTGAAACCGCGCCGGGTCAGCAATGCGACGGCCAACGCGTCGCCCAATGCCATCTGCATGGACGTCGATGTGGTGGGCGCGAGGCCCATGGGGCAGGCCTCCTCCGCCGGCGGCAGGATCAGCGCCTCGTTCGCGGCTTTCGCCAGCGCCGACCCGGCGCGGGCGGTGATCGCGACCAGCGGCAGGCCGAAACGGTGGCAGTGCGCGACGAGGTCGGCCAACTCCGCCGTTTCCCCCGAATTGGACAGCGCCAGCACCGCGTCGCCCGGCACGATCATGCCGAGGTCGCCGTGCGAAGCCTCGGCCGGATGGACGAACAGCGACGGGGCGCCGGTCGAAGCCAGGGTCGCGGCGATCTTGCGCGCGACGTGGCCGGATTTCCCCATGCCGGTCACAACGATCCGCCCGCTGGCCGAGCCCAGCAGGTCAAGCGCCCGGACGAAACTGTCGTCGAGCGCGCTCGCCAATGCCAGCAAACCCTCCGCCTCGGTCGTCAGCACCCGCCGCGCCACATCCCGATCGGACAAAGCCGCGCCCCCGGGGGCCTCGGTCATTGGACGCTCGGCGAGGATGGTATCGTGGGGCAATGGCAATCCGTTGCGGTGTTCGTGACTTCTATGATCCCCCCCCGGCGAGGGGTCAACGCGTTACGCATATCGAAATGTTACACGAAACCGGGAGCACCCGGCGCGCATCAGTGCCCGGCCCGCATCAGTGATGGAAGATGTCGGGGTCTTCGTAGCCAAGGAGGTCGAGCCGTCCGCGAGTCGGCAGGAAGTCGAAACAGGCCTGCGCCAGTTCCCGCCGCCCCTCGCGCACCAGCAGCGCATCCAGCTTCTCCCACAGACGATGCAAATAAAGCACATCGGAGGCGGCATAGGCCATCTGTTCCGACGTCAATTCCGGCGCGCCCCAATCGGAGGATTGCTGCTGCTTGGACAGATCGACGCCGAGGAGTTCCTTGCACAGATCCTTCAACCCGTAGCGGTCGGTGAACGTGCGCACCAGCTTGGCCGCGATCTTGGTGCACAGCACCGGCGCGACCGTGATCCCCAGGCTGTGCTGCAACACCGCGACATCGAACCGGGCGAAATGCATGAGCTTGGTCACGGTGGGATCGGCCATCAGACGCGCGAGGTTGGGGGCGTCGAAGCCACGCCCGCCCAGTGCGACGGGGATCAACTGCACCATGTGCACCTGTCCGTCGCCGGCCGACATCTGCACCAGACACAGCCGGTCCCGATGCGGGCGCAGGCCCATGGTTTCGGTGTCGACCGCGACCACGGGGCCAAGGGTCAGCCCGTCCGGCAGGTCATGCCGGTGCAGGTGGATCGTTGCGTTCGCCATGAATTGCGTTGTGCTCATAAGTTGTTGGTGCCCAGAAGAAGACTCGAACTTCCACGACCTTGCGGCCACAGGTACCTGAAACCTGCGCGTCTACCAATTCCGCCATCTGGGCAACGGGAGCATGTCGCGGCGAACCGCGTCGGGTAGGGGCGGCAATGTAACCGCCACATCGTCGGACGTCAACAGGGTTTGGGGGTTCCGGTGCACGATTTCCCATGGCAAACATCGCCGCGACCGAGGTTAAGGGGACAGTTTCCATGGCGACGGGCGGAATTGCGACGGTTTTCGGCGGTTCGGGGTTCATCGGACGGTATGTGGTTAAGCGGCTGGCGCAACGCGGCTATGTGGTTCGGGTGGCCGGCCGCTTCCCCGAGGCAGCGCTGTTCCTCAAGACCATGGGCGGAGTCGGGCAGATCGTGCCGCTTTATGCACCCGTCACCAACGAAGCCGACGTGGCCCGAGCGGTGCAGGGCGCCGATCTGGTGGTCAATCTCGTGGCGATTCTGGCGGAAGGCCGGCGCGCGACCTTCCAGGCGATCCATGCCGAAGGCGCGGCTCGGGTGGCCAGACTCGCCGCGACGGCCGGCGTGTCCCGTCTGGTGCACGTTTCGGCGATCGGCGCCGACCCCGCGAGCCCCAGCCAATACGGCACCACCAAGGCGGCGGGGGAACTCGCGGTGCGCCAGAATTTCCCAGGTGCGACCATCCTGCGCCCGTCCGTCGTCTTCGGGCCGGAGGACAATCTTTTCAACCGCTTCGCCGCCATGGCGCGCAACCTGCCGGTCATGCCGGTGGTCGCGGGTGAGACCAAATTCCAGCCCGTCTATGTCGGCGACGTCGCGGACGCGATCATCGCGGCGTTGACGCGCCCGGACGCGGTGGGCGGGCTGTACGAGCTGGGCGGGCCGCGAATCCTGACCATGCGGGCCTTGCTCGACTACACGATGAAGGAATCCGGCCATGTGCGGCCGGCCATCGCCTTGCCGACCGGGTTGGCGCGCCTGCATGCGTTTTTCATGGGATGCCTGCCGGCGTTTTTGCGGGCCAGCCTGTCCGACATCCTGGTCACCAACGATCAGATTGCCATGCTCTCGCGTGACAATGTCGTGAGTTCCGGCATGCCAGGTCTCCCCGAACTCGGCATCGTGCCGACGCCGATGGAGCTGATCGTGCCGTTCTATCTGCGTCGTTTCCGGCCAGGCGGGAAGGCGCCCGAGGCGCCGGCCATCCAATCGGCGCATTGAGGCGGCTTGGCGCGAAGCCGGGTGCGGTGCGATAAGGGCGGCGATGCGAATCCTTTATCACTTCCCCTTGTCACCGTTTTCCCGGAAGGTCCGGCTTGTGCTGGCGGAAAAACGTCTGCCGTTCGAGTTGCGACTGGAAAAAACCTGGGAACGGCGAGAGGCCTATCTTGAACTGAATCCCGCCGGCACCGTGCCGACGCTGGAGGAAGACAACGGCCTCGCGATCCCCGATTCTTCGGTCATCTGCGAATACCTCGACGAGGGGTACGAGGATACGCCCCAAATGTTGGGTCAAACCTTGGCCGAAAGGGTCGAGGTGAGGCGGCTGGCCGCCTGGTTCGACGGGAAATTCGCCCACGAAGTCACCGACAATCTTCTCGGCGAGAAACATATGCGCCGGCTTACAGGTCGCGGTAACCCCGATCCCGGTGCGATCCGCAACGGCTATGCCGCATTGCGCCACCACCTGAACTATATCGGCTACCTCGCGGAAACCAGAAAATGGCTGGCGGGCGCGAGCTTGACGCTGGCCGATTTCGCCGCCGCGGCGCAGTTGTCGTCGCTCGATTTCACCGGTGAGGTCGACTGGTCCATCTCACCGGCCGCGAAGGATTGGTACGCCAAGATCAAATCGCGCCCAAGTTTCCGCGGCCTGCTGATGGACCGGATGCCCGGCATAACGCCGCCGAAACATTACGACGATCTCGATTTCTGACCTGAATCAGACGATCTCCGAATGCCGCGGCGGATCGGCGGACAGTTGCGCGAACGCCTGTTTGGAGCAGCGATGCAAGGCTGCCACCATATCCGCTTCCGCGACGGTTATGCCCCGGCCGGCCAGCACGCCGCGAACGTGCCCCAAAATCCCGGCGTCGTGCTCAGGCCCGTTGGCGATCCCCAACACGTCCGAAACCAGCGCGTCTTCCGCGGCGCCGGCAATCCCCGCGGTGGCCGCGGCCCAATGTGCGAACAACTTGTCGCGTCTGGCGTCCATCAGGAAGCGAAATTCCTCGTCATGCGCGAACTTGGCTTCAAACGCGTTTTCACGGTCATGCATCGTGGTCACGGGGACGCTCCTTCGTTAAATCACCCGTTTGATATGGTGTCCGCTTCGCGCGATGTCGCCGCCAAACCATGAAATAAATATGCCTTTTGAGTGGCGATCAGCGATTGGTGTGCATGCCGTTGCTGTCGATCGTCACACAGTCCCGCCGTCCCGAGGCATAACAGTTCTGCAGCGCCGCGGACCGGCGCAACTCGTTGACCACGAACCAGACACCAACGAATGCCACCACCAGGATCGCCAGGCCGATCAGCGGCCGCAGCCGGTTCTTCGATGGTTCGTCGTCCACGATCTTCCGTTCGCCTCGTCACGCCCGTGTCGGCCATCCTATAAAGCAGGCTCCCATACCTGACGAGTTGCGAAACGTTACCCCGTCAGGTCCTCGTCGGCCTCGCGCCCCCATTCGTTCATCAGGGTGTAGCCCACCCCAAGCAGCACCGGCCCCAGGAAGATGCCCAACAACCCGAATGCCAGCGCGCCGCCGAGGACGCCAAGCACGGTGAGCAGGAAGGGCAGATTCGCGCCCCGGGCGATGAACCAGGGCCGGATGACGCTGTCGGCGCCGGAAACCACGACCGTTCCGTAGATCGCCAGGAACAGTCCCCAGCCCCAATGACCGGACCCGGCAAGCCAGATCGCGGCGGGAATCCAAACCACGGGGGCGCCGATCGGCAGCACCGCCAGCAGGCCAGCGGTGGCGCCCAGCAAGACCGGCTCGGGCACGCCGGAGATCGCCAGACCGAGCGCCGTCAGGAAACCCTGCACGATCGCGGTGCCCAAAATCCCGTAAACCACCCCCCGCACCGTGTTCCCCGTAACCAGGATCAGCCGCTCCGCCCGCTCGCCGGCGATTCTGCGTAACAGGCTCTTCAGCCGTTCGGCGATCGCATCCCCGTGCAGATAGATGAAAAACGCCGCGAACAGCGCCAGCAGGAACATCAGCACGCCGCTGGCGATCCCCACCAGCACCTGGAAGCCGTTTTCCAGCACGACGCCGAAATACGGCTGCAACGCGGTCAGCATCGCCCCGATATCCGCCGCCCAGCCGGTCCAAAGATCGCCCACGCTCTGGCCGATCAGCGGCATATCGTAGACCCAATGCGGGGCGGCCGGCAGACCGCCGCGCAGCGCGTTCTCCACCACATGGCGAAGGCGCACGATATCGTCGGCGCGGCTCGGGGCGGCGATACCGATGGGCAGCACAACCACGATCGCGGTCAACGCTACCATTGCGCCGGCCGAGATCCCGTTGCTCAGACGCAGGCGCTGACGCAGCCACTCGAACGCCGGCCACGTCGTAAACACCAGGATCGCCGCCCAAAGCAGCGCCGAGATGAAGGGGTACAGCACCAGGACGCAGCCGATGGCCACGCCACCCAGCAGCAGGCCCATCAGAATGCGTTCCGCGGTCATGCCGTGTTCAAGCCCCGTCTGGTAAAGCGATAAGCCCGCTTGTAGCTTCTCCCGCGCGTTCCGGGAGGTTCCACCATGCCACGCTTTGCCGCCAACCTGTCCATGATGTTCAATGAGGTGCCGTTCCTCGACCGCTTCGCCGCCGCGCGCAAGGCGGGGTTCGACGGGGTGGAGTTCCTCTTTCCCTACGAATATCCCGCCGCAGAAATCCGCGCCCGCCTGCGGGGGGAGGGGCTGACGCAGGCACTGTTCAACATGCCCCCCGGCGATTGGGCGAACGGGGAACGCGGAATGGCCAGCCTGCCGGGCCGTCAGGCGGAATTTCGCGAAAGCGTGAAACGCGCCTTGGATTACGCCGCGACGCTGGAATGCCGGCACGTCCACTGCATGGCGGGAATTCCCTCGGCCGATGTGGCGCCGGGCACGGCGGCCGCACTTTATGCCGCGAACCTCGCCTGGGCCACGGAGCAGGCGCATCCGGCAGGCGTTAAGCTGGTGATCGAGCCGATCAACCATCGCGACATGCCCGGCTATTTCCTCAATACCCAGGCCCAGGGCGCGGCCGTGATCGCGGCGATCGGGCCTGATCGGCTGGGACTGCAATTCGACCTGTATCATGTGCAGATCACCGAAGGCGACATCGCCAAGCGGATGGAAAAGCACATGCCGGTGATCGCGCACATGCAGATCGCCGACGTGCCGGCGCGCAACGAGCCCGGCACCGGTGAAATCGGCTGGTCCTATCTGTTCCGCCGGATGGATGAGCTCGGCTATCAGGGCTGGGTCGGCTGCGAGTACCGCCCCGCGGGCGAAACCGTCGCGGGCCTTGGCTGGCGCGAGCGGTTCGCCAGCTGACATTTTTCAAAAGGAGAAAACACCATGAAAATCGGTTTCGTCGGCCTCGGCATCATGGGTCGCCCCATGGCGATCAATCTCAAGAACGGTGGGCATGATCTGATCGTGCCGGAACGCGCCAGCCTGACCGCGGAAATCCGCGCCGCCGCGACGGTCGTGGCCGACGCCAAGGCCGTGGCCGCGCAGTCCGAGGTCGTGATCCTGATGGTGCCCGATACGCCGGACGTCGAGTCGGCCCTGTTCTCGGCCAACGGCGTGGCCGTGGGGCTCAAGAAGGGGACGCTGGTGATCGACATGTCCTCGATCAGCCCGGTCGCGACCAAGGATTTCGCCGCCCGGGTGAATGCCTTGGGTTGCGACTATCTCGATGCCCCGGTGTCCGGCGGGGAAGTCGGCGCGAAGGCCGCGAGCCTCACGATCATGGTCGGCGGACCGGATGCCGCCTTCGCCCGCGCCAAGCCGCTGTTCGACCTCATGGGCAAGAACATCACCCATATCGGGTCGGAAAACGGCACCGGCCAAACCTGCAAGGTCGCCAACCAGATCATCGTCGCGCTGAACATCCAGGCCGTGGCCGAGGCGCTCGTCTTCGCCTCCAAGGCCGGGGCCGATCCGGCCAAGGTGCGTTCCGCGCTGATGGGCGGCTTCGCGTCGTCGCGGATACTGGAGGTCCATGCCGAACGGATGCTGAATGGCACGTTCAATCCGGGCTTCCGGATCCGGCTGCACCAGAAGGACCTCAATCTCGCCCTGTCGTCGGCGAAGGACCTGGACCTGTCGCTGCCCAACACCGCCATCGCCCAGCAGATGATGGCGTCCTGCATGGCGCACGGGCACGGCGAACTCGACCACTCCGCCCTCGTGCTGGCGATCGAAAATATGGCCGGCTACAGCATGCGTGAGAAATCGTGATCGCTATCGCTGGCTGAGACCAAGTCATGTAAACCATCAGCAAGGTTGAAAAACAGGCCTGTGTGGAATAGGTAGCACGCAGTTACTGGTTCTGAGACTCGGCGCAACGCCGAGTCTCCGAGCCGAACGGGGGCTCAAAAATGTCCATGCGATTCACGGAAATCGGCCAGCAACTGCGCGCCTATCGTCTCGAATCGGGCCTGCGGGCCGAGGAAATCGCCGCCCGCCTCGGCGTCTCCCGCGCCGCGCTGTATCGGTACGAAAAGGGCGAGGTGATCAAGCTCGACACCATCAAGCGGCTGGCGGAACTGCTGAAGATTTCGCCCTTGTCGTTGTTGGGCATCGGCGTCGAGTACTATAGCCGACCCATCGGCTATGCCGAACGGGTCCGCCAGATCGAGGAGTCGGCCGACCAGACCCTGCAACTGACCGGGGCGCTCTGTTACCTCACGACATCCGACTCCTACGATGCGACCCTGGCCGCGGTGTTCGACGAAGTCTGCGAACAGGCCGGGGAGGACCGCGTGGCACTCCGCAGCCAGACCGAACAGCTCTTGAGCGTGATGAACGCGCGCAAGCGGATGTATGCAATGCGTCGGCCGGGGATTATCGGAATGGTTTCGGCCGCCGCGGTGAAGGAACTGTTGCGTGCGGGCATCGCCGCCGGCATCCCGGTGTCCGATCGCCTGCGCCGGATCTGCCGCGACGTCGCCGCGAAGGAAATCGAGCATATCGCGACACTGATGGAAACCGAACCGATGGGGCTGCAATTCGGCCTGATCGATCAGGTCGAACCTAGCGCCGCGTTCAAGATTTTGCGCGCGCGCGACAAGGTGTCCCTCGCCATCAACCCCTTCCGTCCGGACACCCATCCTGCTGCCCACACGGGTGTCGCGATGATCACCGGTGCGGACGAAGCCGTCGCCGCGCATCAGCGCGTGGCGGAGGCCAATTGGCGCGATTCCATCAAGGGAGCATCGGGGGCGGCGCGTTTGCGTCAGTTGGTGGCCGCGGCGTCGGCTGGGGCATAAACCGCAGCAACGGCCACGCGACCGCGGTGAAAGCCGCTGACACGATGATCAACGGCGCCAGCCGGCTCGCGAAAACATGTTCGTAAAGCGCCGATCCCACACTGTCCGATAGCGGTGTCGCGAGGTTGATCACCGACATCAGGGCGGCGAAGCCAAAGCCCTCCGCGCCCTCCGGACAGGCTTCGGCAGCCAGCGAAAGTGTGGCGATCGTGGCCAACATGTTGGCGATGCCGGTGACGAAATAAATCGCCACGGCGCTCCCCGAACCATCAAGGCCGAGGTAGGTCAGGGTCGTCACCACCCCGGCGGCGATGCTCAGCCGCAACATCGTTTTCGTGCTCAGGTGTCTGAGCACGCCGGTATAGAGCAGGCCACCAGCGATCCATCCGGCGGCGTTGACCGAAGACAGCAGACCGACGAAGCCCTGCGAGAAGCCGAGCGTGTCGGTCATGTGAAAATAGAGCGGCGTGCCGAAGCCGGGGCTGAAATAGTAACAGAACAGGTAGCCGGCGATCAGCCACAGCAGGCGCGAACGCAGCGCGCCCAGCAATGCGGCGAACCGCGCCCGCAACGCCCCAATGTCGATCGGCGCCGGCGTTTCCGGCACCAGGATCAGCGCCGGCAGCACCGCCAACGGCGCGGCGGCGGCGATCCACGCAGCGGCGTGCAGCGCCGCGCCAGCCTCCAGCCGCTCAGCGAGCTGACCGCCGAGGAGCGAGGCCACGATCAGCGCGAGACTGAAAAACAACCACTGTTGATTGACGAAGCTGGCGCTGCGGCCGGTCCGCTTCCCGTTCTCGACAAGCAACGCGCCGCACAGCGTGCTGGAAACGGCCATGGCAATCGCGGTCAGCACCAAAGCCGGTACGATATCGCGCGGCGCGGATACCAGGGCAACGCCGACGAAGGCGAGCGCGCCGGCCAGATTGGCGACGATCAGCCAGGCGCGCCGCCGCGATCCGAACAGCGGCAGAAAATCGGAGATCAGGCCATACAGCGGCTTGATCACCCAGGGCAGGTCCACCACCGCGAGCGACACGCTCACCTCGGTCGGTCCCCAGCCCTGTGTCTGCTTCAGATAATGCGTCAGCGGCTGCCAGACGATGCCCGATTTGGCCTGCCCGATCCCCTCCACGACGTAGACGATGGCGAAGAACCACATCAGGCGCGGGATGGCGGGGGAGGGGGACATGCTTGGCGAACGTGCATGACACGCTGATCCGGAACAAGGCCCGGCAACACACGTTGCCCAAAAAGCAAGCCTGGGCGACGATGCGCCGGATCAAACGGAGTTCCCCCCATGGCCTGGCGCATCGGCATCGACATCGGCGGCACCTTCACCGACGTCGCCTTGGTGGAGGAAGGCACCGGCCGTATCGGCATCGCCAAGGTACTGACCACGCCCCATGACTTTGGGGAGGCCGTGATCGACGGCATCGGCAAGGGACTGGCGGAAAACGGTATCGACCCGGCCGATGTCGCGCTGCTCTCCCACGCCACCACCGTCGTCACCAACGCCCTGCTCGAACAGAAGGGCGCCAAGGCCGGATTCATCGCCACGCGCGGTTTCCGCGATCTTCTGGAACTCCGCCGCTCCTCCCGACCCGACCTCTACGATCTCTTCCAGGATGCGCCGAACGTGTTGATCCCGCGTCGCTACCGCTATGAGATCACCGAACGTATCGACGCCCAGGGCGAAGTCGTCACCCCCTTGGCCGAGGACGAACTGCCCGCGCTGATCGAAGCCATTCGCGCCGCCGGTCTGAAGACCATCGCCGTGTCGTTCCTGTTCTCCTTTTTGAATGACGCGCATGAACGCCGTGTCGGTGCCGCCCTGCGCGCGGCGCTGCCCGACGTCGGGGTGTTCCTGTCCTGCGAGGTCCTGCCGGAAATCCGCGAGTTCGAACGGGCCAGCACTACCGCCGTCTGTGCCTATGTCGGCCCGTTGCTCGCCGGCTACCTCGACCGCCTGTCGCAGGCAACGTCGGCGCTTGGCCTGCCGCCGCTGCATGTCATGGGGTCCTCGGGCGGCGTGTTTGACATCGCCGAGGGTTTGCGTATGCCCGCCATGGCGGTCGAATCCGGCCCTGCCGCCGGTGTGATCGCGGCCCAGCTCGCCGGACGCCAGCTCGACCGGCCCAATCTGATTTCCTTCGACATGGGCGGCACCACCGCCAAGGCCAGCGTCATCGTGAACGGGGAAGTCGCCGTGACCGCCGAATACGAGGTCGGTGGGGCGGCGAACGCCAAGCGCTGGATGCACGGCACCGGCCATCCGATTCGCGTGCCGGTCATCGACCTCGCCGAGGTCAGCGCCGGCGGCGGGTCGATCGCCTGGGTCGATCCGGGCGGAGCACTGAAAGTCGGGCCGCACAGCGCCGGTGCGGCGCCGGGGCCGGCGGCCTATGGGCGCGGCGGCGTGCATCCCACCGTCACCGACGCCAACGTCGTCCTCGGCTACCTCGACCGCTCCGCACTGCTCGGCGGCGGCCTGCCGATCGACGCCGCCGCCGCGGAAAAAGCGGTGCTGACCGACGTCGGCGCGCATTACGGGCTCTCGGCCGCGGATGCCGCCGAACGGATCGTGCGGATCGTGAACAGCAACATGGCGCAGGCGCTGCGGATCGTGTCGGTCGAACGCGGCCACGACCCGCGCGAGTTCAGCCTGATCGCCTTCGGTGGCGCCGGCCCGGTGCATGCGGTCGCCCTGGCCGAGGAACTCGGTATCCCCGAAGTCATCATCCCCCCCGCCCCCGGCGCCTTCTCGGCCCTTGGGCTGGTGGCGACCGACCTCAAGCGCGATTACGCCCGCACGCTGTATGCCGACCTCGGGTCCGTCACCCCCGAACGCGTCGCGGAGGTCTTCGCGGCGATGGAGGAAGCGGGGGCAGCCATGCTGCAAGCCGCGGGGGTGCCCGAGGAACGCCGCGCTTTGGTGCGCTCCGCCGACGTGCGCTACCGGCGCCAGGCTTACGAACTCAACATCCCCGTCGCCGACGGTGCGGTGACCCGGGGGGCGCTGGATACACTGGCGGCGTCATTCCATGCCAGACATGAACAGACCTACGGCCATGCCAACCGGACCGAGGGGGTGCAACTGGTGACGCTCCGCCTCACCGCGCTGGGCCGACGTGCCGATCTGCGCCTCGCCCAGACCGGCGACGCGGCGGCGGCGAAGGTGCGGCAACGCGACGTCTGGTTCCCCGAGGCCGGCTTCGTCCCGACCGATGTCCATTGGCGCGACGGTCTGATGCCCGGCACGACCTTGGCCGGTCCGGCGATCGTCGAGGCGCTGGATTCGACCATTGTCGTCCTGCCGGGCTGGCGGGTCCTGGTCGATGCCATGGGGTATCTGCGGATCACACGGTCCGCCGCGTGATCAGGGACGCACGATGACCATGATCACGATCGCCGCCAGCAGCAGCGTCGGAACCTCATTGGCGATCCGGTAGTAGCGGTGCGATTTGCGGTTTCGGTCATTCTGAAACATCCGCTGCCACTTCGACAGCGCGCCATGATAGCCCGACATCAGCAACACCGCGGCAAGCTTGACGTGCCACCACGTCGCCGACCAGTCGACGATGCCGGGCGTCAGCACCAGCATCGTCCCGAACGTCCAGGTCGCGATCATCGCGGGATTGATGATCTGCTTCAGCAGCCGATATTCCATCAGCTTGAAGCGTTCGCTCTCCGCTGAACCCTCCTGGACGTCGCAGTGGTAGACGAACAGGCGCGGCAGGTAGAACATGCCGGCCATCCACGCCACCATCGAAATGACGTGGAACGCCTTGGTCCAGGGGTAGAGGTTGACGAAGAACGGGATCGTCACATGTTCGGCTCGACGTCCAGACGCACCGCGATGCCCTCCAGCCCCGCGGCGGCGGCCGGATAGCGGTCCAGCACCAGCGGATCGTGGCCCGGAATGATCGCGTTGCGGTGGCTGGCCAGTTTGCGCATGGTTGCGTAGCCGTTCAGCGTGTCCTCATGGCTGTGCACGATCGGAAACGCTCGGCCTTCTTCCATATTGGCGTAGAAGTGGCTGGCATCCGCCGCCAGCACCATCCAGCCACGCTGCGTCCACACCCGCACGACTTGCAGGCCCTTGCTGTGTCCGCCGACATGGTGGACGGTCACGCCCTCGGCGATTTCGTCCACGCCGTCATGGAACGCCACCCGCCCGGCGTAGAGCTTGCGGACGATGTTGACGACGTCCTCTTCCTCGAACGGGCCGCGCAGGCCGGGGTGGCAGATGCAACGTCCGGTGCAATATTCCATCTCCTTGTCCTGGAGGTGGTATTTCGCCCGCGGAAACATGTCGTAGTTGCCGCAATGGTCGTAGTGCATGTGCGACAGGATCACGTCCTCGACCTGATCCGGCTCCACCCCGATCGCCTTCAGGCCCACGGCGGGGGAGCGCAGGAATTGCCGCCCCCGCTTGATGCCCATCGCCTCATCGAAGCCGGTATCGAGGACGATGGCCCTCGATCCCTGCTTGATCGCCCATACGAAGTAATCCAACGGCATCGGCGCATCGTGCGGATCGCCGCCGATGAAGTTGTTGGATCGCCGAGCCGCGGGGTTGTGGGCGTAGCGGACGGCGTAGATTTCGTACGGCGTCACGACGATTTCGGCCAGAACGCCGGGGTGGTCGCGATCGATTCCGGGAACACCGGCATTGGGACCCCATTGTGGTACTGCACGACGCAAAGCTGTGCACCCTTGCGCCGGCCCTTTTCATCGTAGCTGACGTGCCCGTCGGGGAACAGGTCGGCCGGGCCGGTCGTCAGGTCCATGCTGTGCAGCGCCGCCGCGACCTTGTGCCGGTCGGCGGACTTGGCCATGTCGATGGCCGCCGCGAGGATCGAGACGTGGGCATAGGCGAAGATCGAATCGTGTCCGAACCAAGGTTCCTTCGTCCGCTCGACGAAGCGCTTGCCCAGTTCAGCCGCCTTCTTGCCGGGCCAATCGGCCAGCGCGACGATCACGCCTTCCACATTCTCCGGCGCGGTCAGCTTTGTCAGTTCGGGTGCGCACCAGTGGCCGCCACCGCCGATCAGCGGCATTTTCTTCGCCGACAGACCGAATTCGGCGAATTTCTCGACCAGCAGCTTGTCGTCGCCCACGTTGGTCGACTGCAGCAGCACGAAGTCGGGCTTGCCTGAACGCAGTTTCTGCACGATCGATGTCGCATCCGACAACGGCGGGGCAAACACTTCGTCGACGACGAGCGTCAGCCCCTGCTCCTTGAAAACGTGGTCTTTCAAGGGCTTGTAGAAGCTCATGGAGGAAGCGGAGTTGTCGCCCACGATCGCGACCTTGGTGGGCTTCTTGCCGGTGGCTTTCTCAGCCAGCTTCATGATGATCGGCACGACTTCCGCGGCTTGCGCGTCCGCCGTCGGCGACGACTGGAACACGTATTTGAAGCCCCGGCCGGTGATCGCGTCGGAATAGGACAGCGTCATCCACGGCAGTTCGGCGCGTTCGGTCACTTCGGTGATCGCCAGCGTGAAGCTCGACAGCCAGGCACCGAAACCACCGGCCAGATCCGGTTCCTGCGCGACCATCCGCTGAGCCGCGTCTTTGGCCTTTTCAGCCGAATCGCCGGCGTCGAATTCCACCAGCTTGATCTTCGCCCCGCCCAGCGACTTGATCCCGCCGGCGGCGTTGATGTCGTCGACGGCCATCCGCGCGCCCATCTGCTCCAGCAGGCCCGACCGCGCCCAAGGGCCGGACAGCGGCACCATCATCGCGATTTTGACTTCGGCCGGATCGGCTGCGCGCGCGGCACGGCTGCCCGCGAGGGCGGCTGCGCCGGCAAGGGCGGTTCGGCGAGTGATTTGAGTCATGGTCGGTCTCTCCCAGTTTCGTTCAGGTCAGGCCCAGATACGATTTCCGTACCCGGTCGTCGGCAAGCAGCGTCTCATACGGTCCGTCCAGCACCATATGTCCGGTTTCGAGCACGTAGCCGTGATCGGACAGTTCCAGCGCCTCGGCGACGCGCTGTTCAACCAGCAGAATTGTCACGCCGTCTTCCTTGTGGATCTGCTGGACGCGTTCGAAAATCGTGTCGGTCACCGCGGGCGCGAGGCCCATCGACGGCTCGTCGAGCATGAGCAGGCGCGGTGCGCAGGCCAGGCCGCGGCCAATGGCGACCATCTGCTGCTCCCCGCCCGACAAGGTGCCGGCCAACTGTTGCGCCCGTTCGGCCAGGATGGGGAAAAGCGTGTGAATACGCTCCAGCGTATGGCTCCATTTGGCGCGTCCGGCCTCGGGGTAGGCGCCCATTTCCAGGTTTTCCCGCACCGTCAGGGTTTTGAACACCTGCCGCCCCTCCGGCACATGCGCAATCCCGAGATGCGCGCGCTGCGACGCGGATATCGTGGCGAGGTCCTTGCCGAGGAAGGTTATTTTTCCGGCGGCCGGTTTCACGACGCCCGAGATGGTCTTGAACAGCGTGGTCTTGCCCGCGCCGTTCGGCCCGACAACGGTGACGAACTGGCCTTCGCCCACCGTCAGCGACACGTCCGTCAGCGCCCGCAGGCCGCCGTAAGACACGGAAAGATTGGAAATCTCAAGCATTTTGGGCCGCCAGGAATTTCTTGCCGAGATAAGCCTCGATCACCTCGCGGTTTTCCACGACCTCCCTCGGCGGGCCGGACGCAAGGACGGCGCCGTGATCGAGCACCACGAACCGGTCCGCGATGCGCAGCATGGCATGCATCGTGTGTTCGATGATGCAGATCGTCATGCCTTCCTCACGCAAACGCTTGAGCACGTCGAGGATATCCTCGCACTCCTCCCGCCCCAGCCCCGCCAGCGTTTCATCCAGCAGCAGCAGCCGTGGCCGGCCGGCCAGTGCTCGGGCAAGTTCCATCAGGCGGAGTTGCTTGTTGGTCAGATTGCCGGCCTCGACCCCCGCGAGATCGGCGAGGCCGGTGCGGTGCAGCGCGTGGATCGCGGCATCGGCGGCATCCTGGTCCGACACCCCGCCCGCGCCATAGGCCCCGACCATGACGTTGTCGATCAGCGGCAGGCGCGGAAAACTGCGCACGACCTGGAAGGTGCGGCCGACACCCATGTGGCAGATCTGATGCACTTTCCTGCCGACTAGCGAAACGCCGCCGATCGTCGCGCTGCCGGACGATGGCGGCAGGACGCCGTTCAGCAGGTTGAACAGGGTCGTCTTGCCGGCGCCGTTGGGGCCGATGATGCCCAGAATCTCGCCCTCGGCGATTTCGAAGCTGACGTTGCTCACCGCGCGCAGACCGCCGAAATTCTTCGACAGCCCGTCCACCTTCATCAGCGCGACACCGGCGGTGACGCTGGCGTTGACCAGCCGATCGGGGCGGGAGGCGTTGGGGATGGCGACCGGCGTCTTCTTGGTGAAGAACTTGTCCCGCAGCGTCCAGTAAACCCCGTCCGGCGCCAGCAGGATGATCGCGATCACCGCCGCGCCATAGACCACGCCCTGGATGCCCGGCAGAAAAGTGCCGACGGTCGCATCGAGGCCTTTCGAAAGCGGCACCAGAAACGCCGCGCCGATGACCGGGCCCCAGAGCGAGGCGACGCCGCCGAACAGCGTCAGCACCACCGGCTGGGCGGAGACCAGCATGCCGAACACCGAATCCGGCGTCACCACCAACTGCACGCAGGCATAAAGCCCGCCGGCACCCGAGGCGATCATGCCCGATACGATCAACGCCCGCATCTTCCAGGCCTTGGAATCGATGCCGGCGGCCTCGGCGGCCAGTTCGTTCTGCCGCACCGCCAGCAAAGCCAAGCCGAAGCGGGAGTTTTCGACCAGGATGCAGACCAGAACCGCCATTGCCAACAGGCCGACGGCGACCAGCGTGTAGAAGCGGGGATCGGAGAATTCCAGATACAGCGCGGGATTTTCCCGGTGCATCGGCAGCGACATCTCCTGGAAGCCCAAATATTGCAGGAAGTAAAGGATCGCCAGCGGGTAGGCGAGCATCGACAGCGCGAAGTAATGCCCACGCAACCGGAACGTCGGCGTGCCGATCACCACCGCCGCCAGCCCGCCGACAACCATCCCCAACGGAATGCCCAGCCAGGGCGTGAGGTTCCAGTAAACCAGCGCGAGCGTCATCGTGTAGCCGCCGATCCCGAAGAAGCTGGCATGCCCGAACGACAACTGCCCGCCATAGCCGGACAGGATGTTCCACGACACGCCGAACGCCGCCCAGATCGGGACCAGCGTGAGAATCAACTGGTAGTAGCTGTTGGTGACAAACCACGCGGCGCCCAGGTAGACGACCGACAGGACGATCAGGATCGTGAGGTCGCGACGGAATTTCGCGGCGGTGCCGTTCCTCATGTCACGCGCGCTCCGCCGAGCGGCCAAACAGGCCTTGGGGGCGCAGCAGGACGATCAGCAGAAACACGATGAAGATCATCGCGTTCTGCAATTGCGGCGGCAGCACGAGGGCGGAAAACTGCTGCACGAACCCCACCGTCAGCCCGCCCCAGAAAGCCCCCATGATCGAGCCGATGCCACCCAGCACCACGCCGGAATACATGATGATGACGTAGTCGAAGCCGACGAATGGACCGAACGACAGATAGGTGGCCATCAGACCGCCGGCGATCGCTGTGATGCCGCAGCCCATGCCGAACGCCATACGATAGTAATTATCAACATTGATGCCCATGTAAGTCGCGGCCGTCGGGTTGTCCGCGGCAGCGCGCAGGGCCTTGCCGATGCGGGTGAACTCCATGACGAAATACAACGCCAACGCGGTCGCGATGGCCACGGCGCAGGCGATCAGTTTCGCCTTGTTCAGAAAGACCGTGGCATCGCCATAGCCCAGCCCGACTTCGATGGCGCTCGATGAAAGCGGGGTACGGACGGTGAAGGGGGTGGAGCCAAAAACGATCATCCCGCCGTTCTGCAAAATCAGGCTGATGCCGAGGGTGACGATCAACTGGCCGAAATGCCCGTCATCGATCGATCCGGCGGTTTTCAATCCCGAAACGCGGGAGATCAGGAACTTATGCAGCAAGGCGCCCACGATGAACACGATCGGCCCCGCCAGGATCGCGCCGACGAACGGACCGATATAGGGACCAAGGAAGGCCAGGATGCCGCCGCCGGTCACCAAATAAAGGCTGGCGAACATCCCGAGCATGAGTATCTCGCCCTGGGCGAAGTTGACGACCTTCATGATGCCGAAGATCAATCCCAGGCCGATGCACATCAGGCCGTAGATACAGCCGATCGTGATCCCCGCGGTGAGCGCGTTCGCCACATTCTCGATCAGACTCTCGATGTCCACGTTGCCTCCTGAATAGCGCCGCGGGTCTTAGCTTGAGGGGGGTGATGGGGCAAGCCTGACTGGGGTATGATGCGGATCGAAGGAGCCCGACATGACCGTGAAACCGCGTGGCCGTCAGTTTTTCGCCAATCCCGGCCCGACCAACATTCCCGACAGCGTGCTGCGTGCGTTGGACCGGCCCAGCGTCGACTTCATGGATCCGGAGTTCGTCGCCGTTTACGACGAAGCCTTCGCCGGGGTGAAGCGTGTGCTGCGGACCGGGCAGTCCTTGTTTATGTATAACGCCTCCGGCCATGGCGCGTGGGAGGCAAGCCTCAGCAACATGTTCTCGCCCGGCGAAAAAATCCTGGTCATCGAGACCGGCTTTTTCTCCGACGACTGGGCCGCGATGGGCCGCGCATTCGGGCTGGAAGTCGAAATGGTGCCCGCCGACCGTCGGCGCGGCGTCGATTTCGCCGCGCTGCGCGCCGTGCTCGCCGCCGATACCGCGCATGCGATCAAGGGCGTGTGCGTGGTGCACAATGAAACCGCGACCGGCCTGATGATCCCGTTGCCCGAGGTCCGCGCCGCCATCGATGAAACCGGCCACCCCGCGCTGTTCCTGGTGGACACGATCTCCTCCCTCGGTTCGCTCGAATACCGGATGGACGACTGGAAGATCGACTGCACCGTCGGCGGCTCCCAAAAAGGGCTGATGCTGCCAACCGGCATGAGCTTCACGGGTGTTTCCGCGAAAGGCATGGCCGCGCACCGCAAAGCCGGCTTGAAGCGCTTCTACTTCGACTGGACGATGATGGAAAAGCGCGCACAGAAAAGCTTTATCGGTACACTGCCGGTCAACATGTTCTACGGCCTGCGCGAATCCATCCGCCTGCTGGAGGAAGAAGGCCTCGACAACGTCACCGCCCGCCATCATCGCCTCGCCGAGGCAACCCGGCGCGCGGTCAAGGTCTGGTCGGCGAACAACGGCCCGCAACTGTTCTGCATGTCGCCGGACCGGTATTCCGACTCGGTCACCGCCATCCTGATGCCCGAGGGCTATGACGCCGAAGCCATCCGCCGCTGCTGCCGCTGGAAGTTCAACGTCTCCCTCGGTGGCGGTTTGGGCGCCCTCGGCGGCAAAGTCTTCCGCATCGGCCACCTCGGCGACCTCAACGAGCCAATGCTGCTCGGCGCGATCGCCGCAGTGGAAATGGCGCTGCGGGTCGAGGGCGTGCCGCACGGGCGCGGCGGGGTCGAAGCGGCGATGGATTATCTCGCCGCCTGACCCGCCAGGTCAGCGTCGTTCGAGGATCAGGTAAATCAGCGCCTCGGCCGAAGGGTCGGGGTTTTCCACCCCATGCGGGACATCGGTGCGGCAACTGCAACTGTCGCCCGCGACGAGCTCGGCGGTCTCGTCACCAACCGTGACGCGGACGGTGCCGGTGGCGACGTGCATATGCTCGATCGTCCCGGCAGCATGGGCGGCGGACGGGCCCAATACCGTGGCTGGCGGAATCCGATACCGCACGAAATCGATGCGGCTGCCCGGCGTTTCCGGCCCCAGACTGGCCCAGGGCGCCGGGTGTTCGCCGCCCGCACCCTCACCCCGACGCAGAACCAGTATGCGCGGCGCCGCGCCGGATACCCCGTCGATCAGTTCGGCGACGCCAACCCCCAGCGCCTGCGCCAACCGCACCACCGACGTCACGGTCGGCGACTTCGCGCCCCGTTCGATGTCCGAGATCATCGAAGCCGACATGCCGCTGCGCGTGGCCAATGCCCGCAAGCTCAAACCGGCCGTCTCGCGCCGCTGCTTGACGGCGTGACCGATTCGTTCGGCGATGTCGTTCTCTAAAGTTGACATATTATCCTCTATAGTGCACAATCCGCCCGCCAAGCAAGGAGGACAGACCATGGACCAGACCGCATTCGCCGCCGACCTGCGGCGCGAAGGATATCGTCCCGTGAACACGAGTGTGCGGCCGAACCTGGTCGTGCCCAATCATTGCCATGACTTCGATGCCAAAGTGCTTGTCCTCGGTGGCGAGATCACGATCACCCGCGACAATTGCCCGACCACCTTCCGGGCCGGCCAGTGTTTCGAGGTTCTGGAAGGCACTATGCACGCCGAGCATGTCGGGCCGGAAGGGGTGGCGTTGTTGTCGGGGCGGCGACGCAACGGCGGATCGCTCACCCGCGAGGCCTTCGAAAGCGACCTGCGCCGCGAAGGCTTCGACATCGTCAACGGCGGCCAGCAGCCCAACTTCGCCGAAGACCTCCACGCCCACGATTTCGACGCTCGGATCATGGTGCTTTCGGGTGAGATCACGGTCTGCCGCGATGGCAAGGCGGAGGTTTTCCACGCCGGCGACCACTGCGAGATTCCCGCCCTCTGTCAGCATACGACGCAGGTGGGGCCGCAAGGCGTTGCCTATATGGTTGGCAAGGCCTGCCGCCGTTCGGCGGTGAATTAGCAAACGCTATATGGCGGTCGGCACGAATATATCGCGCGGCGCAACGAATTCCTCTTGCGCCGCGACCATCGCGATCTCCCGCCTGCCCAGTTCGGCGGTGCATCGTAACAAACCGTAGACCGAGGACCCGGCCGCGCCGAGTGCCGCCGCCGCCGATCCCGTGCGCAGCCGATGGAACAGAAACAAAGCGGCGATCGCGTCGCCCGCACCGTTCACCGCGACCGGCAACCGTGGCGTTCGCAACTGCCAGAACGCGCCGCCCTCCGCTGCGACCATGTCGATATGGTCGCGCGGCGTCGCTTCTGTCTCCAGACTTGTCAGCAGCACGCAGCGCAATCCATCCGGTCGCATCATCGCCCGCAGCCGTTCCGCCGCCAGCTTCACCGCATCGAGCGTCGGGCATTCCATGCCGGTGAGCCGTTCCAGTTCGAACCGGTTCGGGGTGGCGATGTCGGCCTGGGGCAGGGCGGTTTCGCGCATGAGATCCTCGATCCCGTGGCGCACGTAAATGCCCGTCTCGAAATCCCCGATCACTGGGTCGCAGCAGTAAATCGCATGCGGATTCGCCGCTCGCACGGTTTCCACCGCGTGCAGAATCGCCGAACCGATGCCCGCGTCGCCCATATAGCCCGACAGCACCGCATCGCACCGGGTGAGCGCGCCGCGCGCGCCAATGCCGTCGATCAACGCCCGGACCATCGCCCCAGTGTAGACTTGCCCGGTCCACTGCCCGTAGCCCGTATGGTTGGAGAACTGCACGGTATTGATCGACCAGACCTCGGCGCCGAGGCGCTGTAGCGGGAACACCGCACTGGCATTGCCGACGTGGCCGTACGCGACCCAGGACTGGATGGACAGGATGTTCATGACGGTGAAACAACAGTTGAGTGTCGGCCGATCCCGCGCGCTACCCGGCGTCCCAATTGGCGGGCCGGGAGTTCGATCCAACGATACATGGGGTCAGCCCAAAACAGGGACACCATAGCGGTGGCGGCGATGATCCCGCCATGGACGATCGTCGCTTCCTCGGCCGCCGCACCGGCGGCGGCGCGCCAACCCAATTGAACGAGGGTGAATGCCAAAAGGTGCCAAAGGTAGATGGTGTAGGATCGTTCCCTCACCAAGTTGAGTGCCCGCGAAACCCAGCCGAAACCTTGAAAAACATCCCGGTTCGCCGACGCGATATAAACCGACACGACGCCGCACAGCAGCGTCAGCGACGATGCCAGATGCATCGGTTCGAGAATGGCGGGCAGAAGAACGACGGCGGCTATTGGCCCGACGAACAGCCCCACGCGGGACACGAGATTGAAAGACCGGGCCGGCCGGGCCAGGCGCTCCGTCAGCAGGCAGATGCCCACGCCCCAGAACAAACCGTCGACCCGCACCCACCATGCCAGGCCACGAAACTGCCCGCGGTCCAGAAAGGCAAACAATGCGATGACGGCGGCCGAAAGGACCAGCAGGCGGCGGCGGCTGTTGAGCGTCAGCAGCAGGATCGGCAGCAGGACATAGAACTGCTCTTCGAGCGACAGGCTCCAGTAATGTGCCAGAAGCGTGATCGGCTCCTTGGCCATCACCCGCTGATAACCCCATATATTCATATAGTTCAGCAGCGCGGCGGCGGCAGACGGCCCGTAGGCCGCTGGGGCGCCGTTGCCGGACAGTGGCGCCAGATCGCCAAACGCGGCCACCGCGGCCAGAGTAGCGATCACGGCGGCAGTCGCCGCGGGCCAGAGCCGGAAGACCCGCCGCACCCAAAACCGCTTGATGACGGTCACGGCCTCCCCCGGCGCCGCGCGTGCCAACTCCGTTCGGAGCGATCTGGCGATGACAAACCCGCTGATCGCGAAAAACAAATCGACCCCGTAGCCGAAGCCGAACGGCGAGACGACCCTGAACGTCGCATCGGCCCAGGGAAAGAGAAACGGTAGATGGGCGATCAGAACCAAAATGATCGACACGCCTCGCAAGGTTTGGATGTCGTCGATTTTCGAACCGCTGTCCGCCGGCGCGACGGGTGCCGTCACGCCCAACTGCTCCGCGTGTTCGCTCGGCCCGGCGACGCGGTATGGAACTTGCTGCGCATGGTAGCGATACTATGGACGGGCCATTGGGGACGCAACCGCCCCGCGGTCGCTTGCGCGGGAAATGTGCCGTCGCTACACACCCGCTCATGGACCTGCAGCGCACATCCGAACACTGGGACAGCCACCACTTTTCCGACGATTTTCTGCGTGCGGAATGGTCGTTTCACCCCGAGGCCAAAGCCCGCCTGCACCGTCAGCTTGGGGCGCCGTCGCGTGAGGCATGGTTTCACAACACCTATCTCGCGGGACGCACCGGTTTGCGGGCGCTTGGCGTCGGTGTCGGCCGGGCAGTCACCGAAATCAACATCCTCTCCCTCGGTGCGATCGATCGCTACGATCTTTACGATCTGAGCCCAGCCGCACTGGCCGACGGCAAGCGGTACGCGGAAAGCCGCGGGCTGGCCGACAAGGCAAATTTCATCTGCGCGGACTTCCAACTGGCCGATATCCCCGATGGCTCGTACGATGTCATCACGTTCATCGCATCGTTGCATCATATCGAACAGCTTGAGCCGACGCTCGAGAAATGCCGCCGTGCCCTCGCCCCCGGCGGCGTGTTGTGGGCGGCGGAATACATCGGGCCCGATTACTTCGACTATCCGGCAGCGCACACGATGCTGGCCCGGAAGATGTGGCCCCTTCTCGATCCCGCGATCCGCAAGACCTGGATTCCCGAGCTGCTGTTTCCCTCGGTGGCAGACGTGATCGCGGTCGATCCGACCGAGAGCGTGCATTCCTCCGACATTCCCCGCGCCATGCGGGCCGTGTTCAAGGACGTGACGGTCATTCCAACATACGGGACCTTCGCCGCGATCCTGTTCTGGGGGTTGAACTACGACCCGCTTTGGGACACGCCCGAGGGCAACATGGCCGCGCGTCATATCATGGAACTGGATACCGCGTTGATCGACAGCGGCGCCCTGCCGCATTACTTCGCCTATCTGATCGCGCGCCGCCCCACCCGTCGGCAGGCACTCGCCCGGGCGTTCGGCCTCGACCCTTATGGACAGACCTATCGCAAGCTGCAGAGGTTGTTGCATCGCGCGGGGTGAAGGCTTCAAGGGCCAGTGGTTGAACCGGCAATGTAGCGCCGGAGCCCATCCTTGAGCATCGGCGCCCCGAAATTCATCAGCAGCGCCAGGCGGCAGGCCGTGAACCGAAGGTCGGTACGGGTTTGCTTCTCATGCACCGCTAGCAGATTTTCGACGGATTTGAGTTCAAGCAGCACCTCGTCCTCCACAATCGCAGCGGCAACGAAGCTCATCCCGTCGTAAACGAGGCCGATTCTGACCTCCTGCCGTACATGGAGACCGGCTTTCCGCAGTTCATCGGTCAGACAGTCGGCAGATATGCTTTCCAACAAGCCGGGGGCCTATGATCTTGTCGGTGAGGAAGGGGCCGGGTTCATGCGACATCACCGGCGTATTAAGGCAGATCGGTTAACAAACCGTTAACCCGCAAGGCCACTTTCCGTCCATCGACCGTTTTTTTTGCGCAGAGCCCGCAGACCCAGGCGCCGCCCGAGGCCCCCCCCCGCGTGAACTACCCCTTCGCCGGTGACCACCCGTACGCCTTCGCGCAGGCCCCGCCCATGAGCATCGCCCGCTCGCTCGCGCTCAACCGGTCGGTCAACCGGAACGGCTCGACCGCCTGTTCGTAGTTCACGCAGGCGAAGGCTCGGGTCCAATCCGTGCCCCACAGGCATCGCTCGAATCCCCAGGCGTCGAACACACGCGCCAGCGGGTCCCAGATGTCGGGGAAGGGGAAGGGTTTGTGCGACAGCGTGCACGCCCCGCTGACTTTGATCACCGCGTTCGACCGCTTCGCCAGCTCCAGCACTTTCGGCAGGTCCGCCCAGGGCTCGGCGGCCGCCGGCGGCTCATGCGGCTGCACCAGTGCCAGATGGTCGATGATGAACCGTGTTTGGGGATACCGGTCGAGCAATGCGGTCCCGACTTCCAGGTTTCCCCAGAACAGCACATTCACCGGGAAATCGTATTGCACGGCGGCTTTGCAGATGCGCTCGATCCCCGGATCGGTCGCCTGCCGGCCGGATTCCTTCGGCAGCATGATCCGGATCCCGACCGTGCCCGGCGTCTCCTTCCAGGCCGCGACAACATCGGCCACCGCGGGATCGTCGGGGTCGACCGGCTTGACCAGCGCGAACTTGCCCGGGTGCGCCTTCTGCACCGCCACCGCATACGAGGCATCGAAGCGATACATCGCGAATGGGGAGATAAAGATCGCCCCATCCACCCCAACCTTGTCCATCGCCGCGACCATCTCGTCGCCGGTGACATGCGCCGGCCAGTTCGGCACGTTCGCCCACGGCCGCTTTGGCGTGTTGGCCTCGTAGGCGTGGATCTGTGAATCGATGATGGTCATGCTGGCACGCTCCTCTGTTGCGAGGGAGCTTGCCGGTCACCGGAGGTGTCTGTCCAGAGCCGGCCCGCGTGCTTTCCCGGTGCGGATCGATGGCGCCGGCGTATGCCGGCTGGATGTCGATCGCGGTGCCGCCCGGGTCGAGTGCGCATGGGCCGAATGCCCAAGACGCGCCTGCGCGAGCGATTGCCGAGCAGTTCGCTGCCCTCGCGCTATTCCAAATCTCCGCCCCCCGCCGCCGCCACCGCGATATCCGTTCATCCCGGCCCAGCGTGTAAGGCTATGGGGATATCGGAACCGGAACTATATAGGAAATGGCAACGGTTTCAGATGGATAAAAGAGACAACAGGCGGGCCACGACCGACGATGATGAGCACTATGTCTACGCTATAGCCCTATGAGGTAGTTGTGCGTCATCTTCATTGGCACGGAGGGATACGCAGCGATTTAGGCTTACGCCGATTGCATTTAGTACCAGAGAGTGGTACACAGACGGAAAAAACGGAGGCGCCGGATGATCGTGAGCTTTCGGGACGAATGGCTGCGCGCGTTCTTCGTCGAGGACACACGGTCGCGGCACATCCCGTCCGATCTCGAAAGCCGGCTCTTTCGCAAGCTCCAGATGATCGACGACGCGACGACCGATCAGGACTTGCGAGTGCCGCCCAGTAATCACTTTGAGAAGCTGCGCGGCAATCTGGCAGGGTTCCACTCGATCCGTGTCAACAGTCAGTGGCGGCTGGTCTTCCAGTGGGACGGCAGCCGCGGCGAGGCGGAAGGCATCTATCTCGACGACCACAGCTACAGATGAGGCGAACCATGCTGACGACGAAGCGCAAGCCGGCCACAGTCGGCGAAATTCTGGTCGAGGAATTCATGCAGCCCATGGGGCTGACCCAAGCCGCGTTGGCGGAAGCGATGGGCGTGCAGCGCAAGCATGTCAACGAGCTGTGCAACGACCGCCGGACCGTGACGGCGGCGACCGCGCTCCTCCTGGCGCGTGTCTTTGGCAACAGTCCGGACTTCTGGTTGAACGTGCAGCGGCGCAGCGATCTGTGGGAGGCGATGAACAGTCCCCGCGAGCGCGAGCGGATAGAACGTGCGACGCCACTCGGTACGGCGGCGTGATCTTTGTTGCCGGGAAGAGGAAGAATGCTCTGGCTTAGAAATCGGCCGTTCCGGTCCCGGAGGCTCCGAGCGATCCTGACGCAATGGCCCGACCACGCACCAGCCTGGGCACCTTGCCCGATGACCTTTACATTCCGATCGAGCCTTGGCCTCGCATTGGTCAGCCGGCAAGGCACGAGCTGTCGGCGTGGACCGTCACTGACGATTGGCCCGAGCGCGTGCCGATCACCGACACCGAGCTCGATGTGTTCGAGGCATGGTTCGGCGATTTGTTCGATGAGCTATTCAGGCCGCATTGATGATCTAAGTGTCTGACTGAAAATTAATGTGCGTGATTCCAGCAGGTTATGATTCTTTGTGTTTTGCGAAGACAACGGAGAATCGAATGGCCTGGACCTAAACCACGCGCGCTCAGCATGACCGATGCGGGCTGCGCTATGCAAGCGACACCACCGATGAAGAATGGAAAATCGTGGGACCTTTCCTCGAGCGATCCTCATGGGTTGGACGGCCCGCCAAGCATACGCGGCGGAACATCTGGGACGCGATCCAGTATCTCGCGGCGTCCGGCTGCCAGTGGCGTATGCTGCCCAAGGATTTTCCGCCGTATTCGACGGTGCAGCACTACTTTTACAACTGGCCCGACAGCGGCTCGATGGTGGCGGTCAACGAGGCGCTGGCGGCCGCAAGCCGCCTGATCGCCGGCCGAACCGAGACCGCGTTGGCCGGCATTATCGATAGCCAATCCGTCAAGACCACTGAAAGCGGCGGACCGCGCGGCTACGACGCGGGGAAAAAGATCAAGGGACGCAAGCGTCGCATTGTCACCGATACGCAGGGCAATATCCTCGATGCCTACGTTCATACGGCGGACATCCAGGATCGAGACGGCGCGCCGTCCCTCATCGAAAGGGCCAGGGATATTTGTCCGACACTCGTCACGATGTTCGCGGACGGCGGCTACGCTGGCGACAAACTGGCAAAGGCGATCTCGCATATCGAGGGTCTTGCCCTCGAGATCGTCAAACGCTCGGATACAGCCGTGGGTTTCGTGGTATTGTCCAAGCGGATGATCGCTATGTCTACGCCGTAGCGCTCTGATTAATATGTCCGCCACCGACGTCACGACCGATGTGTGGGCACGTACCAAACTCTACGCAAGCCATTCTTTCGGCACGTTCAAAGCCCCCGCGAGCTTTTCAATCGTCTCAGGAGTGCCTGTGCGGCGCCCGTTTTCCAGATCGGACAAGTAACCCTGGCCGATACCTGTTTTGAACGCCAAATGCAGTTGCGTTTCATCGCGCCACTTCCGAATGGCTTTCAGTCGACTGTCGCCGCGAAGAATTGCCGCGCTAACCTCCCGGGGCAGCACGACACCGCCAGCAGCTAATTCGGCCTTCCGGGCATCGTAGATGGCGACATCGTCGATATACTCGGCCTCGTGATCCGCGCGTTCGAGGAGCGCCTCATATTCGGCCCGGGGCAGCACCACAAGTTCTTCGCCGCTGGGCGTCCGAATGATCTGTGGTGCACTCATGGCGTTAGCTCCTTTTGTAAGTCGTCGTGGCCCGGCGGCCGATGTAGATCGCCAGGATCGTGGTTGCATCTTCATCGAAGATCACCCGATAGCTGCCGATGCGCAGGCGGTAACCATCGCGGCCCTGAAGGGCCTTCACGTCACCTTGGCCGGTCATCGCGTAGCGGTTAAGCCCGGCCTCCACCTGCTCACGAGCATCTCGGGGAAGGGCATCGAGATCCTTCGCGGCGCTCAGCGTGAGGATGATCGTCTTCATCGGTGATAATATCGCTCAATTTCCCGTGCCAGTCAAGCGATAATATCGCTTCTTGCCGTGGCGCCAGCGAAAATCGGCTACGGTAGCGGGCTCCGGTGTAAACTGGCGGGCCACGCCGGATAGCGATGATCACTACGTTTACGCCATAGCCCTATGAAAGGCTGTTTGCCAGAAGCCGGAACTGCATCCCCAGGCGATTTTGGGCCAGAACGGTGCGTCTTATTCAAGGGA
>CAIRCM010000125.1 GCA_903877125.1 uncultured Acetobacteraceae bacterium
GAAGCCGTCCCCACGTCATCCCGGCGCATGCCGGGACCCACGACCATTTCGGCCGGCACCTGCCATGAAGCCGTCCCCACGTCATCCCGGCGCATGCCGGGACCCACGACTATTTCGGCCGGCACCTGCCATGAAGCCGTCCCCACGTCATCCCGGCGCATGCCGGGACCCACGACCATTTCGGCCGGCACCTGCCATGAAGCCGTCCCCACGTCATCCCGGCGCATGCCGGGACCCACGACTGGCGACGCCTCAAACCTATCGCATAGAGGTAACACCGCAGCCGCTCCCAGTTCCTTCTTGCCGGGTCGGTTCGGTAAGGCATCACCAACACCGAACGCCATGAAAGACCATTCTTATGCCAGCGCGAAGCCTTCGTAGCCTTTGGCGGCAACCGCGTCGCACGTCTCCCGATACCGCACCATTCCGCCGGCATAAGGCATGAACACCCGCGGCTTGCCCGGAATGTTCGCCCCCAGATACCAGGAGTGTGTCGCCATCGGCAGCAGCGTCTTGTGCGCGAGTTCGTTGACCTCGGCGACCCACTTGTCCACCGATTCCGGCCGAGCCTCGATCGTTTCCAAACCCTTCGTCCGCATGTGGCCGATGCAGGCGGAAATCCAGTCCACGTGCTGTTCGATCGCCACCGGCATGTTGCACAGCACCGACGGGCTGCCCGGCCCGGTGACGGTGAACAGATTGGGGAAGCCCGCGACCTGCAAACCAAGGTAATTACGCGGCCCCTCGCTCCACACGTCTTTCAGCGCCACCCCGCCGCGCCCGACGATGTTCAGCCGCTGCAACGGCCCCGTCATCGCATCGAACCCCGTCGCGAATACGATGATGTCGACTGAATATTCGGCGTCCTCGGTCACGATGCCAGTCTCGCTGATTCGCTGGATCGGCTTCGATTTGACGTCGACCAACGACACGTTCGCGCGATTGTAAGTCTCGAAATAATCCGTATCGATCGGCGGCCGCTTCGCCGCGTAGGGATGGTCGATATCCGACAGCAACGCCGCCGTTTTCGGGTCCTTGACGATCGAGCGGATCTTCCGCTTCACGAAATCCGCCGCCGTATCGTTCGCCTCCTTGCTGATCAGCATGTCCTGGAAGCTTGCCCGGAATTGCAGCCCGCCGCGTTCCCACGCCGCTTCGTAGATTTTCTCGCGCTCCTCCGGCGGCGTATCGACCGCCTTGCGGTCCTCGATCTTGAACCCCATCCCGTTCAGCGTCTCATGCGTCGTCGCCCGGATCTCGCGCGCATGGTCCTTCACATATTGCTTGAACGCGGGATCGAGCGGAACGTTGCGCGCCGGAACCGAGTAGTTCGCCGTACGCTGGAACACTGTCAGATGCTTCGCCTGCGCCGCGATCACCGGCGCCGCCTGGATACCGGTCGACCCCGTCCCGATCATCCCCACCCGCTTGCCGGTGAAATCCACGCCTTCGTGCGGCCATTGACCCGTGTGATACCAGTCCCCCTTGAAGCTCTCCAACCCAGGGAACTTCGGCACATTCGCCGTCGACAGGCAGCCGACCGCCGTCACCAGGAACTTCGCGACGAAGGTTTCCCCGCCTTCGGTGCTGACATGCCACCGCTTCGAAGCCTCGTCATAGCGGGCCGAGGTCACCCGCGTATTGAACTGGATGTCCTTCTTCAGGTCCAACTTGTCCGCGGCGAAATTCAAATATCGCATGATCTCGGCCTGGCCCGGATAACGTTCCGACCATTCCCATTCCTTCATCAGCTCTTCCGAGAAGGTATACCAATACACATGGCTTTCCGAATCGCAGCGCGCGCCGGGGTAACGGTTCCAATACCACGTCCCCCCCACGCCAGCGCCGGCCTCCACGGCCTTGACGTTCAGGCCCAGCCGGTCGCGCAAACTGTAAAGCTGGTACATGCCCGCGAAGCCGGCTCCGATCACCAGCGCGTCGAGTTCGGTCGTCATTAGCTATCCCTCAGGTGTTGCGTTCCGGCGTGGATAGGACGGCATTTACTGACCGGTAGCAAGGTTGCAGACTGCGCCCACCCGCACTTCGGATAGGCACGAGCATGAAAATCGGCATTCTCTATACCTCCCATCCCGACCCCGCGACCGAACCCCATCCCCATCACGCCGTCCACGCCCGCACCACCCGCGAAATCCTCGAAGCCGAGGCGCTCGGCTTCGACAGCATCTGGATCGCCGAGCACCATTTTTCGAACAAGTACGGGATCATGCCGGATCCGTTCAGCTATCTGTGCTACCTCGCGGCGTTAACCAAACGGATTAAACTATCCGCCGGCGTCATGGTCGTGCCGCTGCACCATCCCATGCGCATCGTCGAAAACGCCGCCTTCATCGACATACTATCCAATGGCCGCTTCCAACTCGGCCTTGGCTCCGGCTACCGACCCTACGAATTCGCCGGCCTCGGCGCCGATTACGAAACCCGCCGCGACATCCAGGAGGAAGCTATTCCCCTGATCCTGAAAGGCTTTCATGAAAAACAGGTGACCGCGAACGGCGCGCATTTCAAGTTCGATATCCCCGAACCCTACGAAATCTACCCGATCCCCGTGCAATTGCCGCACCCGCCGATCTTCATGGGCGCCGGCACCGACCGGTCCATGAGCCAGGCGGCGAAATGGGGCTTCGGCCTGATGCAGTCCACGCTGCCCGATCTCGCCACCATCGCCGCCCATATCCAGACCTATCGCGCCCACATGGGCGAAGCGGTCGCCCCGTACAACCAAAACCCCGCCTTCGGCGAAGTCGACGTCGCCCGCCTCGTCTACGTCGCCCCCACCGACGCCCAGGCGAAAGCCGAAAGTGCCGAAGGCGTTGTCCGCCACGTCAAAAGCTTCGTCAGCAACGGCACCGGTCGATATTTCGGAGAGGTAACCGCCGAACGCGACGACAACGCGCTCAGCTACGACAACCTCGTCGACAGCACGATCCTGCACGGTTCCCCCGATACGGTGATCCGCAAGATCGAAGCCTTCCGCGCCGTCGGGGCCACATCGATCATGCTGCACTATCCCCCCTATTACGGTCCGGAAAAAACCTCCCAGATGCTGCGCCTGTTCGCCAAGGAGGTATTGCCGCACGTCCAGGCCCTTGAAGCCCCCCGGCTGGCGGCGGCGTAAGCCCAGCCACCGGGAGCCGCAAAGCCTGCACGAAGGTTGCTTTCCGTAAACCAATTCCTCGTGTGTGCCAGGTGGCCTCGGCGGTAACGAAGCGGTCGTCGGGCCCGTGCGTCGTCGCTGGACAGCCTGACAGGCCAAGGCCGTCGCCGACCGCCCCGGACCCGGTAACGGAAGAAAGACGACCGTCACGACATACAGACTTTCGCATTGCGACTTGCCGGCTGGGCGCCGCGACCTTACGAAGCAGGCCAACGCCTGTCGATTGGGCCGCACCCCTGTTTGGAGACGTCGATGATCACGCACGATATCAAAGTTTACCCCTCGAAAACAGCGCTGAAACGGGAAGACCAGTTCGCCTGGAAAATCGCCGGCGTCGCCGCCGACAAGGTCGCGGTGGAACGCGATGTCGCCGCGATGATCATCAACCGCATCATCGATAACGCAGCGGTGGCGATCGCGTCGGTCAACCGCTCCTCCGCCACCTCCGCCCGCGGCATGGCCCTGGCGCGCCCCAACAAGGCCGGTGCGACCGTGTTCGGCATGCCGCACGCCAAGCGCGTCAGCCCCGAATGGGCCGCCTGGGCCAATGGCACGGCGGTGCGTGAGCTGGATATGCACGATACCTTCCTCGCCGCCGACTACTCCCACCCCGGCGACAACATCCCGCCGGTCCTCGCCGTCGCGCAGACCGTGGGCAAATCCGGCCGCGATCTGATCCGCGGCATCGCCACCGGCTATGAAATCCACATCAACCTCGTGAAGGGCATCTGCCTGCACGAACACAAGATCGACCACATCGCCCACCTCTGCCCCGCCCAGGCCGCCGGTATCGGCACCCTGCTCGGCCTCAAGCAGGACGTGATCTATCAGGCGGTGCAGCAGGCGCTCCATGTCAGCGTCACAACCCGCCAGTCCCGCAAGGGCGAAATCAGCTCCTGGAAAGCCTACGCCCCGGCCCATGCCGGCAAACTCGCGGTGGAAGCCGTCGACCGCGTGATGCGCGGCGAAGGCGCCCCCAGCCCGATCTACGAAGGCGAGGATAGCGTCATCGCCTGGATCCTCGACGGTCCGCAGGCCCACTACCAGGTCCCGCTGCCCGCTGCCGGCGAACCCAAACGCGCCATCATGGACAGCTACACGAAAGAGCACAGCGCCGAATATCAGTCCCAGGCGCTGATCGACCTGGCGTTCCGGATGCGTGAGAAAATCTCGGATTTCGATGCGATCGAAAAGATTGTCATCCACACCAGCCATCACACCCATTACGTGATCGGCACCGGCGCGAACGATCCGCAGAAGATGGACCCCAAGGCCAGCCGCGAAACGTTGGACCATTCGATCATGTATATCTTCGCCGTCGCCCTGCAGGACGGCACCTGGCACCATGTGGACAGTTACGCACCCAAGCGCGCCGGCCGCGCCGATACGGTTCGCCTGTGGCACAAGATCGAAACGACCGAGGATCCGGAATGGACGCGCCGCTATCGCGCGACCGACCACAACGAACTCGCCTTCGGCGGCCGGGTCGAAATCTTCATGCGCGATGGCTCGAAGATCGAGGATGAAATGGCTGTCGCCAATGCTCACCCCCTCGGTGCCAAGCCGTTTGGCCGCGACGATTACATCCACAAGTTCCTCACGATGACCGACGGCATCATTACCACGCGCGAATCCAACCGCTTCCTCGAAGCGGTGCAGAACCTCGCCCGTCTGCCCGCCGGCGAACTGCATCAGCTCAATGTGGCATTGCCGGCCGGTGCGCTCGCCGTCGCCAAGCCCGGCATTCTTTAACAGGGAGATCCGATCCATGAGTGGAACCGCAACACCCAATACGCCCGTGCGCGCCAAGCGTGGCGTGGGCCTGTCCGGCATCACCGCCGGCAATACCGCTTTGTGCACGGTCGGCCGGTCGGGTAACGACCTGAACTACCGTGGCTACGACATCCTCGACATCGCCAACATCTGCGAGTTCGAGGAAATCGCTTATCTGCTCGTCCATGGCACCCTGCCGACCAAGGCCGAACTCGCCGGCTACAAGGCGAAGCTGAAGTCGATGCGCGGCCTGCCGATGTCCGTCAAACAGGCGATGGAGGCTCTTCCCGCCGCCTCGCATCCAATGGACGTGATGCGCACCGGCGTGTCCGCGCTGGGCTGCGTGTTGCCGGAAAAGGACGATCAGAACGTCGCCGGCGCCCGCGATATCGCCGACCGGCTGATGGCCTCCCTTGGTTCGATGCTGCTCTACTGGTTCCATTACGCCCATAACGGCAAGCGCATCGACGTCGAAACCGACGACGATTCGATCGGCGGTCATTTCCTGCACCTGCTGCACGGCAAGAAACCCTCGGATGACTTCGTGCGGGCGATGCACACGTCGCTGATCCTTTACGCCGAGCATGAATTCAATGCGTCCACGTTCACCTGCCGCGTGATCGCCGGCACCGGTGCGGATATGTATTCGTGCATCACCGGCGGTATCGGCGCGCTGCGCGGGCCCAAGCATGGCGGCGCCAACGAAGTCGCGTTTGAAATCATGAAACGCTACGACACGCCGGACGCGGCCGAGGCCGATATCCGTAAACGCGTCGCGAACAAGGAAGTCGTCATTGGCTTCGGCCACGCGGTCTACACGATCGCCGACCCGCGTAACGTCGTGATCAAGGAAGTCGCGAAATCCCTGTCCCAGGCCGCCGGCGATATGCGGATGTTCGAAATCGCCGACCGGATCGAAGCGACGATGGCCGATGCGAAGAACATGTTCGCCAACCTCGATTGGTTCAGTGCCATCAGTTACCACATGCTCGGCATCCCCACAGCGATGTTCACGCCCATCTTCGTTATTGCCCGAACCTCCGGCTGGGGCGCCCATGTCATGGAACAACGTGTTGACAACAAGCTGATTCGCCCAACGGCGAATTACACCGGCCCCGAACCGCGGCACTACGTGCCCATCGAACAGCGCGGTTAATCTCACCCAAACGACTGTCGATCTTCGACCGCGGCAGCAATGCCGCGGTCTTTTTTTCATTTTCGGTGTCTGTTCAGAGCTGGTTTTTGTTGACAGAACAGGACCGGTCGCGGATTAGCAAAATTAGACGTATGCAATTCGAGTCGTCCGAGTCGCGGCGCGTGCGGTCGAACAACAGCTTAAAGGACGGTCGAATGGACCGTGGTCTCTCCCAGGCTGGACAACGCCGGTTCCGTTCCTTGGCGATGGACTGTAAGGAACTGCGTTTCGCGCGAAGCAATCCTGGTGTCGTTGGGACAACGTTTCCGTCGCTCCGTGAAAGCAGGGGGGGGCTGGTGCAGAACCGGTCCCATTAAAATAAGGAGTATACTCTCGTGAGCGCAGACGATTCCACGACCGAACAACTGGCCGCACAGCCGTTGGCAATGAAGGCGCCGGCTCGCAAGACGGCGAAAAAGGCCGCCGCGAAAAAACCGGCCGCGAAAAAGGCCGCCGCGCCGAAAAAGGCAACGGCCAAAGCCGCGGCGCCGAAAAAGGGCCCGGGCCGCCCCAAGAAAGCCGCCGCCAAGGCCGCGCCAAAGAAGGCCGCCGGTAAACAGAGCGCGGCCAAAAAAGCCGCTGCCCCGAAGAAAGCCGCCCCGAAGAAGGCAGCTGGGAAAAAGACCGCCGCCAAGGCCGCGCCCAAGAAGACCGCGGCTAAAAAGGCCGCCACCGCCAAAGCGCCAGCCAAGCGCGGGCCTGGCCGCCCGAAGAAAGCCGTTGCCGCCAAGGCCGCACCAAAGAAAAAGGCAGCCCCTGCCAAGGCCGCGGCCAAGCGCGGTCCGGGCCGTCCAAAAAAATCCGCTGCCAGTGTAACGAAACGCAGCCCCGGCCGCCCGCGCAAGGTTGCCGCGCCCGCCCCGGCGCCGGAAACCCCAATCGATACCAGTGCGGAGTAATTGTATCTGAATGTAACGAGCGGGGCGCCCACGGGCGCCCTTTTCGATTCCGCCCCGCCAAGGTTGTCCCCGTCCGCGTTCAGCGCTTAAGTCGCGTCATTGAACGGGAGCGAGTCCATGGGTCCGCTGGCAGGTGTGAAAATCGTCGAGTTCGCGGGTATCGGTCCGGCCCCCTTGGCCGCGATGATGCTCGCCGACATGGGGGCGACGGTCGTGCGGATCGATCGTCTCACCCCAGGCGATCCCGCGATTACGATGGGTGAGCAATTCGAATTCACCAAGCGCAGCCGCGCCGCCGTCGCGGTCGATCTGAAAAACCCCGCGAACGTGGCCCTCGTCCTGAAGATGATCGGCGAATCCGACGGCTTGATCGAGGGGTTCCGCCCCGGCGTGATGGAACGCCTCGGCCTCGGCCCCGATGTCTGTCTCGCCCGCAACCCGCGCCTCGCGTACGGCCGCGTCACCGGTTGGGGCCAGCAAGGCCCACTGTCCATGGCCGCCGGCCACGACCTGAATTACATCGCCCTGACCGGCGCCCTGCATGCGATCGGCCGAGCCGGCGATAAGCCGACGCCGCCGCTGAACCTGGTCGGCGATTACGGCGGCGGCACCCTCTACCTCGTCGTCGGCCTCCTTGCCGCGATCATTTCGGCCCGAGCGACCGGCAAGGGCCAGGTGATCGATGCCGCGATGGTCGATGGCGCGTTGTCGTTGATGACCCCGATCTATGCCATGAAGGCCGGCGGCCGCCTGCCGCGCCCGCGCGGATACAATCAACTGGACTCCGGCTCCTACTACTACGAAGTCTACGAATGTTCCGAACCCGGCACCTACATCTCCATCGCCTCGATCGAGGAAAAATTCCACGCCGAACTCCTGCAACGCCTGGAGATCGATCCGGCCACGATGCCGCCGCAGCGCGATGCCACCCATTGGCCCGCCGTGAAGCAACGCCTCACCGCTCTCTTCCGCACCCGCACCCGCTCGGAATGGTGCGCGCTGCTGGAAGGCACCGACGTCTGCTTCGCCCCGGTCCTCTCGATGGATGAGGCGCATACCCATCCGCACAACGCCGCCCGCGACGCCTTCATCGATGTCGGCGGCATGCGCCAGCCCGCCCCCGCACCCCGCTTCCAGGGCACCGCGCTCGCTCATCCGACCCCACCCGGCGCCACCGACCCGAACCAGGCTCTGACCGCCTGGGGTCTGAACGCGGCCGAGATCGCAGAATTGACAGGAAAGACGCAGTGACCATGACACTCAACGGACAGGTCGCGCTGGTCACCGGCGCCGGCAGCGGTATCGGCAAGGCCTGCGCCCTCGCTCTCGCGGAAGCCGGCGCAACCATCGTCGCCGCCGACATCGACCTCGCCGCCGCCGAGACCACCGCGGAAACGATCGCCGCCGGCCAGAAACGCGCGACTGCCGTTCGGGTCGATGTTGGCGAGGTCGACCAGATCGACGCCATGGTCAAACACGCCATCGCAACCTATGGCCAGATCGACATCGTCGTGAACAACGCCGGCGTCACCCGCAGTGCCGACATCATGGACCTGACCGAGGCCGATTGGGACCGCATCCACCGCGTCAACGCGAAAGGCGTATTCTTCTGTCTGCAACGCGTCGCCAGGGAAATGATCACCCGACGCACCGGGCGGATCATCAACATCGCCTCGATCGCGGGCAAGGGCTTCCGCGCCACGTCCAACGCGGCCTACGCGGCGAGCAAGGGCGCGGTGATCAGCCTGACCTATACCGCCTCGCAGCAACTGGCCAAGCACAACATCAACGTCAACGCGATCTGTCCCGGCGTGACGCTCACGCCGCTGGTCTCGGCGATGCTGATCGAACGGGCGAAGTCCAAGGGCGTCGATATCGCGGCCGAGGAAGCCGGCTTCGTCAAGGACATCCCGCTCCGCCGCGCCAACACGCCCGAGGATATCGCCGCCATGGCCGTCTTCCTCGCCTCACCCGGCGCCCGCAACATCACGGGCCAGACCTACAACGTCGACGGCGGCCTGGTCCACGACTGAGCCGCTACCCCAGCCCGTACCGCACCAAAATCCAAACCTTCGTCCACGTCCCCAATCCCACGCGCGCCGAGAGATCGCGCCACCCGGCGGTCTCCAGCGCGCGCAGGATCGCCGCATAGGTCGCGCCCATCAGTCGCGCGGGCTTCATCGCCTTGCGGTCGCACTCGGCCATCGCCGCCCGCGCGTCGGCGAAATACCGGTGCGCCAGCGTCGCCATGCGTCCACAGGCAACCGGTAACGCCGCCGACGTCATCACCCCCTCCGGCGTCGGCGGCACCCCGGCCTCCACCAGATATTCCGCCGGCAGATAAACCCGCCCGCGATCGGCGTCTTCCTTGATGTCCCGCAAGATGTTGGTGAACTGCAACGCCCGCCCAAGGGCGAACGCCACCCGGTCCGCGGCTTCCGACGAATCGCCGAACGCCCGCACCGACAGTCGCCCGACCGATGCCGCGACGCGGTCGCAATACAGATCCAGCGTCGCCAGATCCGGCGCGACGATCACCGTTTCCGCATCCATCTGCATCCCGTCGATCACATCCAGGAAATCCCGCTCCCGCAGCCCGAACGCCGGCACCGCCGCCGCCAGCACCCGCGTCACCGGGTCATGCGCCTCCCCCCGGTAGAGCCCCGCGATGTGCCCCCGCCACGCCGCCAGTCCCGCCCGCTTTTCCGCGACCGTACCCTCCTCGTCGGCGATATCGTCGACGATGCGGCAGAAGGCATAGATCGCGTACATCGCGTTGCGCCGATCCGGCGGCAGCACCGCCATGCCCCGGTAGAACGATGTGCCGGCGGCGCGCACGATCGCCTCCACCGCCGCCAGATCGGCGGGATCCGCGCCCAGCGGGCTCACCATAGATGCCTGATCGAACCGAGCAGGCTGAACACGCCGTCGAGTTTCGACAGTTTGACCCGCCCGGCCAGGGGATCCCTGACGCCCAGCCGGTGCCGCAACCGCTTGGCCAGGCCGTAGATCACCGCCGTTTCCATCCGCAGCCGCCGGTCCTTCGCGGTCACCGGCAATTCCGCCGCCGCCAGAAGCAGCCGGTCGATCCGGTCCAGCAGCGTGAAGAACACGCGCCGCAGGGCAGGGGTCTCCTTGCTGCCGCGCACCTCCTCGACCGAGGACCGGAAGTGATCCAGCAGCGCCTGCGGCAGATAGCAGCGATCCAGCTCCAGCAGATCCTTTCGGCAGTCCTGCATATGGTTCAACACCTGAAGCGCCGTGCAGAGCGCATCGGATGGGGAGTAGCAATCGTGCTTTTCCCGGTGCAGGTCGATCACATACCGCCCCACCGGCACCGCCGAGTAACGGCAGTAATTGTACAACTCGTCGATCGTGGCGTAACGGGTCTTCGTCGCATCCCGCCGAAACGCGATCAGCAGGTCTGTCGCATGCACCGACGAAACCCGTGTTGCCGCCAGACTGTCCCGCAACCGCATCGCACTCGGCGCGCCATCGTGTCGCTTGCCCAGCAGCACCGCTTCCATGATGTCCAGCCGGTCGATCTTTTCCTCGGCCGAAAGCGTCTTGGAATCCGCGATGTCGTCGGCATTGCGAGCAAAAGAGTAATAGGCATGAATATGCGGGCGATACTTCGCCGCGATCAGCCGCGAACCCACCGGGAAATTCTCATCCCCGCGATCCTTGCCCGACCATTGTTCCACATTCACCGAACCGCTCACGCTTGCGCCCCCTGATACGCTCGTCCCTTCCAGGCGACGCCTCTGCCGCGGTAATGGTTTACCGCCGAACCGATCGTCGCGGCCATGTAGAACGTCGCCACCAACGGCAGCAACGGCGCCCAAAGCGGGGAGCGTCCGAAACGCCGCAACGTCGGCAAATAGGACCCGGCCAGCATCCCCCAACCCGCCAGACCCAGCCAGAACCGCAAGCCCGAACCGAACAGGGCCGCGCAAGGCGGCACCAGCCAGGTCAGCACCATCCCCGCCGTGGTCGCCAGCAGAATGATCGGCGAAAACCGCAGCTGCACGTAAGCGGTGCGCGTCACCATGCGCCAGATATCGGCGATCCCCGGGTAGGGCCGGATCGACCGCGCCAGCGCCGAATGCCCCAGCCAGATGCGTCCGCCGCGTTTCACCGCGTCAGCCAGAGCCACATCGTCGATCAGCGCACCCCGCACGGCCTCGATCCCACCAATCCGGACCAACGCGCGCGTCCGGATCAGGATCGTGCCGCCAGCCGCCGCCGCGGTTGCCCGCAACGGATCGTTTACCCAGGCGAAAGGGTACAACAACTGGAAGAAAAACACGAATGCCGGCACCAGCGCGCGTTCCGCCCACGACTCGCACGCCAATTCGACCATCTCCGAAACCATATCCAGATCGCCGCGCTCCGCCCGAGCGACCAGAGTCCCAAGGTGCTCCGGCCGGTGCAGGATGTCGGCGTCGGTCAGCAACACCATCGCCGCGTCGCCGGCCCGACCGATGCCCTGCGACACCGCCCAAAGCTTGCCGCTCCATCCCGCCGGCCGTGCCGCGCCGGTCACGACGGTCAAACGCGGATCGACGATACCGCGCGCGATGTCCCCGGTGCCGTCGGTGCTGTTGTCGTCTACCACGATGACCCGAAACGACCCGGCATAGTCCTGCGCCAGCAGCGACCGCAGCACCGCCGCGATCGACGCGGCCTCGTCCCGTGCCGGCACCACGATCGCGACATCCGGCCGCGCCGACGGGGCGTGCGGCGTCAAGATCGGCCCGGCCTGCCAAAAACGGCCATGCCATATCAGCAGATAGACCCAGATCAGGGCCGAGATCGCGGTCAGCGTCGCCATGTCAGCCTTTCAGCATCCCATGCGCCTTGAACCACGCCACCGCATCCTCGACCGCCTGCCGCACCGGGCGCGGCTGGTATCCCAGCTCCGCCGTCGCCTTGGCCGAGGAATAGAACATCTTCTTCCGTGCCATTTTCAGATGGTCGCGGGTCATCATCGGCGGAACGCCGGTCAGTTGCGCGAACCATTCCATGATCGCCGCCGCCGGCCAGACCACGGCTTCCGGCAGTTGGATCGTGGGCGGGCGCCGACCGGCGACGTTGGCGACCAGCGCCAGCACATCGCGCAACAGCATGTTCTCCCCGCCCAGAATATACCGCTCCCCGATCCGGCCTTTTTCGAGCGCCAGAGCATGCCCCTCGGCCACGTCGTCCACGTGCACGATGTTCAGGCCGGTATCGATGAAGGCCGGAACCTTCCCCGCGGCGGCGTCGCGGATCATTTTGCCCGTCGGCGTCGGCTTGATGTCGCGTGGCCCAACCGGGGCGGCGGGGTTGACGATCACCACCGGCAACCCCTCGCGCGCGATGATGTCGCGCAGAGCCCGTTCCGCCAGATACTTGGAACGTTTGTAGATGCCGACGAAATCCGATTCCTTCGCCGGCGTGTTCTCGTCCGACAACGACCCGTCGCCGACCAGACCCAGCGCGGCGACCGAACTGCAATGCACGATGCGTTCCGCCCCTGCTTCCGCCGCCGCCCGCACCATCCCGACCGCGCCTTCCACATTGGCGCGCAGCATCTCGTTGGGATCGGGAACCCAGATGCGGTAGTCCGCCGCCACATGCACAACGTAGCGGCACCCCGCGGCCGCCCGTCGGAGCGACGCCGCGTCCGTCAGATCGCCCACCACAATCTCGGCATCCAGATCGGCGATGTTGCGCCGGTCGCTGCTCGCCCGCGTCAACAGACGCAGCCCGTGCCCGCGCGTCAGCAGCGTCCGCGCGACGGCGGAGCCGACGAAGCCGGTCGCACCCGTCACCAGCGTGGTCATGGATTGGTCCCCTGGATCATGGCGCCTCCATAGACGAAGCTTCCCGAGCTTGGAATGCGGGGGGGGCCATGGAGGCCGGCCACGCGGAAGGGGCCTTGGCTTGCCGGTTGGGCCGGCTTGCCAATACAATCGCTCCCTAACCACCGCACGGGAATGTCCAAAATGTCCGACCTCATCAAATCGCAACTCGCACCGCACGGCGTTTTGCGCGCCGCCATCAACATGGGCAATTTCCTGCTGGTGACCGGCAAAACCGCGTCCGGCGACCCGGACGGCGTGTCCCCCGACATGGCCCGTGCCATCGCCGAACGCCTGGGCGTGCCCGTGAGCTTCGTCCCCTACGCCAAGCCGGCCGACCTCGCGGATGCCGCGGGCACCGACACCTGGGATATCGGCAATATCGGCGCCGAACCGCAGCGTGCCCAGAAGATCGCCTTCACCGCCGCCTATGCGGAAATCGAAGCCACCTACCTCGTCCCCGCCGGCTCGCCGATCCAGTCGATCGCCGACGTCGACAAGAAGGGGAACCGGATTTCCGTGTCCAAGGGCAGCGCCTACGAGCTGTGGCTGGAACGCAATATTCACAATGCCGAGCTGATCCGCGCCGCCGGCGGCCCGCAGGCGTTCGATGCCTTCGTGAATGAGAAGATGGACGCCCTGGCCAGCCTGCGCCCCGCGCTGCTCAACGACGTGAAGAAGCTGCCGGGTTCGCGCATCCTCGATGGCCAGTTCGCCTCCGTGCAGCAGGCCGTTGGCTGCAACAAATCCGCCACCGAAGCAGCCGCGTTCCTCGCGGCCTTCGTCGAGGAAGCGAAGGCTTCCGGCCTCGTCGCCAGCCTGATCAAGAAGCACGGCGTCGAGGGTCGCTTGACCGTCGCTCCGAAGGCTTGATGGCTGGCGCGCACGAACTCGACAATGCGGTCTGGTCAGCGCTGACCGGACCGCAGGCGCGATTCGCCATCGGGTCCGGTCAGGCGCGCCGGTTCGACCCGCGATACGCGAGCTTCGCCGCGATCGAAAACAATACCGCCGAGGCCTCCCGCGACCTCGCCGATATCGTCCCGTTCGGTGGCGCCGCCATCCTGTTTCGCCCCACACAGGAACCCGCGCCTGCCGGCTGGGAAGCGCTGCCCGCCCGCCAACTCGTCCAAATGGTCTCCGAAACCGAATTCCCACTCGGCGACCTGCCGCACGGACCGCCCGTCACGCTCGGCGACGAAGACGACATGCACGATCTTGTCGCCCGTACCGAACCCGGGCCTTTCGCACCCCGGACCCCCGATCTAGGCACCTACATCGGCTATCGCGGGGAAACCGGCCTCTTGGCCATGGCCGGCGAGCGCCTGAGACTGGCGCACCACGTCGAGATCAGCGCGGTCGCGGTCGATCCTTCCGCCCGCGGTCTGGGCCTCGGCGCCGCCGTCGTCCTGCACCTTGCCGCCCGCATCCGTGCGGAAGGCAAAACGCCGTTCCTGCATGTCTTCCCCGAGAACCCCGCGATGGCCCTCTACCAGCGCCTGGGCTTCCGCGAACGCGCCCGGTTCTGGGTTCTGCCAAGGCGGCGCCTGCCCGTCAGCCCCGCCTGAGACCACATCGCGCAATCGCCTCTCGCGGTAAAAAAAACCACCCTCAACCCCACCCCAGCCGAGGGCAGCGCAACCCAAGATAGAAAACCCTTGACATCGCGCACCCCGAAGTTCATGATGTGTTCCATGGACACCACCCCCAACAACCCGGCCGATCAAGCCGTGCAGGCGAAGCAGACCGCCTCCCAGGTGCTCCTCCACGTCATCGCCCTGCTCATCCAAGCCGGCCGCGAACGCCTCGTCGCAATCCATGCCCTCACACCCCAGGAAGTCGGCGACACCGGCTGCGCCTTCGGCACCCTCAACCTCGTCATCATCTTCAGACGCCTCCTGCGCGGCATCAAAACCGCCCTCGCGCTGCACCATCGTGTCGCCGCCAAGGCCGACCGGATCGACAACCCCCTGCGCCTCAGCGCGCCCTCCGTGAGCAAACGCGGCCCCCGCCCGCCGCGCAAACCCAAGCTGACGGAAGCCGAGGACAACGCTGCCTTGCTCGCCCGCATGCCCACCGATGCCGAAATCGCCGCCATGCTCCGCCATCGCACGATCGGCGCGGTCCTCGTCGATATCTGTGCCGACCTCGGCATCGGCCTCGGGCATCCCCTGTGGCAGGAGGTGAAATACCTCATCGTCATCCACGGCGGCCGGCAGACGCCGGTCATCGCCCGCTCCTTCGATCGCATCCAGGCCGTGCAACGGGAGGTGACCGCCGGCATTGCCCCCGGCTGGCGTTTCTATTGCGCTAGCGGACCGGACGCCGGGATCGTCGAGGACGGGGCCATCGACACCACCGGCCCACCCCAGCCAGCGTGACGGCCTGAGCCGAACCGAACGGGACCGCGATACCGCGGCCCCGCGATGCCCGATTCCCCGGAACGGTAAACCGGATCAGGCCAACGCCATTTCCCGATAATCGTGCGAAGCGACCTCATCGCACCGTGCCCGGTACGCCGGCGCACTGCCGCTGTAGCGGTTGACGATCCGGACCTGCTTGCCCTCCACGTTGGTGTTCACGCCGGTCATCCAGGAGTTGACCTCGAACAGCAGGTTGCCCTCTCCCAGTTCCTTGACGTGGTCGGTCCAGGTCTTCACCTCGTCCGCGGTTGCCTCGATCCGCGTGATATGGTGGTCCCGGGCATAGCGCAGCAGGTCGGTCACCCAGTCCACATTGTGCTCGATGCTGCGGGGGATGTTGCCCAGCGCCATATGTGGCCCGATCAGCATCAGCATGTTCGGGAACCCGTCCACCGTCGTGCCCAGGAACGTCTCCGGCCCATGCTTCCACCGATCCTTCAGCCGGGCACCGTCCACGCCGCGGATATCGATCCTGTCGAAACTGCCGGTGATCGCGTCGAACCCCGTCGCATAGATGATCATGTCGAATTCGTAATCCGCGTCGCTGGTCTCGATCCCCGTCGGCGTGATGCACGCGATCGGCGTTTCCGAGATATCGACCAGCTTCACATTGTCCTGATTGTACACCTCGTAATACCGCGTCTCCATCGGCACCCGGCGGGTGCCGAAGCCGTGGTTCTTCGGGATCAGCTTCTCCGCCGTGACCGGATCCTTCACCCGCTGCCGGATCTTGTTGGCGACGAACGCGCTGATCGCCGCGTTGGCTTCCCGGTCCGTCAGCATGTCGCTGAAATTGCCCAGCCAGATACCGAAACCCGGTGAGGCGTAGAGCTTCTCCCAAAACGCCTGCCGCTCTTCCTCCGACACATCGAACGTCTTGCGCGGGTCCGGCGTGTGCAGGAAGCAGGAGAACGTCTCCATGCAGCGCTGGAACATCGCCGGATAATTGGCTCGGATTTCCGCCATTTCCTCCGGCCCGATCTTGCTGTTCAGCAACGGCGCGCACCAGTTCGGCGTGCGCTGGAACACCGTTAGCGACTTGGCCGTCTTGGCCACCTCCTGAACTGTCTGCACCCCCGTCGCCCCGGTGCCGATCACCGCCACCCGCTTGCCCACGAAACTGACCGGCTCGTGCGGCCAGCGCGCCGTGTGGCACGATTCCCCCTTGAACGAATCCACCCCCGGAATCGTCGGCATCGTCGGCGCCGAAAGCGGACCGACCGCGGTGATCAGGAACCGGCAACTGGCTCGGCTGCCATCCTCCAGCGTCACATCCCACGATCGCGTCGCCTCCTGATACCAGGCCGACTTCACCCGACTGCGAAACTGGATGTCCTTGCGAAGATCGTACTTGTCCGCCACATGATTCAAATACCGCAACGTCTCCGGCTGCCCCGCGAAGTGCTCGGTCCAGTCCCATTCGTCCAGCAAATCCTTCGAGAACGAGAACTGATACGAATAGCTTTCCGAATCGAAGCGCGCGCCCGGATACCGGTTCCAATACCAGGTACCGCCCACCCCCGTCCCAGCCTCGAACACCCGGGCAGTCAGCCCAAGCTCCCGCAACCGGTGGAGCTGATAAAGCCCCGACATGCCGGCGCCGATGATGATGACGTCGAAATCAGGCGTGGTGACCATGAAACGGTTCTCCTACTGGCTGGTAGCCCCATCCAGCAGCAAGCGCCCGCCGCTGGCTTTGACCTGAATCAAGGCTCGCCAGCCCCAACTCAGTCGCACAACTTCAACCGCTTGAGCACCGCGATTTGTCGGGGATCCATCGATGGGTCGGTGCAAAGCGTCTGTGCCAACTCCCGCGCCGCGGCGTGTTGGCCATTGTCGTTCATGGCCTGCGCCAGCATTGCCCGTACCGTGTCGCCAAACGGTTTGCCGAACATGTCCGGATGCGTCTGGATCAGCGAGAACGCGGCACGATACTCCTGTTCCGCGCCGATTTTGTCATGTCGAACCTGTAGGGACCGCGCCATGAACATGTGGCTGCGCGGGTCGCTCGGATAGCGCGCGAGCAGAGCCGGCGCCAAATCGCTTTGTTCGGCTTCGGTCCTTGGAAGCGCCGCATTCGGAATCATGCTGCCGGCGACCCAAAAGGCGGAGTAGTTGGCGACCGTGCCACGTATGCCCAGTCCCATGATGGCGAACGCGATAAGACTGATGCCACCCCCAACCCAGCGACCCCGGGGCAGATCCTCGCCATCGCGCCAGCAGGCGGCAATGATCAAAATAACGATCAGACCGGCGATCGCACCGCCAATATGGCTGGAGTAGCTGACGGATATGCCTTGCGGACGAACGGCGGATGGAACCACCGACAGGATCACCATGACGATGGCACGTCCCTGGGTGAACAGCCGTGCTCGGCTGGTTGGCATGCGCAGCGAACAGAAGAACAGGGCCGTAAACAGCGCCAGCCCGCCGCCCGACGCACCGACAAGAATGGCATGCGGCGGCATGACGGCCAGCGAAGCCAACGCCCCGCTCACCGCCCCGATCAGAAAAAGCGCCAGAAACCACCGATGGCCAATGTGCCGTTCGAGGATACAGCCAGCCCACAGAATGCCGATGCCGTTGCCAATCAGGTGTTCCCTGTTGGCGTGCAAAAACGCCGCCGTGAGAACGCGGTAATACTCATGCCGGTCCAATACCATCTCGCGTTCGATCCCGCCCAGCGCCAGCATCGTCGCGGGGGCGATGTTGAAGCGGGCGGTACCCGGCACGATGGTGAAATGGACCTCCAGCGCGAACACAGCGGCGAAGAGAACCAGCAGTCCAATCGTGGCCCAGGGGATCGAGCGCGCGTTGTGCCCGACAACGCGTTGCTTTGGCGCGCCGGCACGCTCGTCAGGCAAGAAGAGCGTGCGTTGGCGCCCCATGTGTCGGCTATGCCTCGTGCTTCAGACGCAACCCAGGCTCCGGCCAGTCCATCGCCACCAGCTTGCCTGTGCCCGATAGCGTCATGAACGCCGTCTTCAGGTCCGGTCCGCCGAAGCAGATATTGGTGCAGAACATATCCGGCATCGGCACCTGCCGGATCAGTCCGCTGCCGTCCGGCGCAATCACGCTGACCGAACCGTTGACCAGGGTCGCGACGCAGATATTCCCGGCGGCATCGACCTTCAGACTGTCGAACCGCTGGAACCCGCCCAGACCCGCCATGATCCGCCCGCCGTGCGGAGAAGGGAAGGGGGCTTTCCCCAGCACCCCAGGTGCCAGCACATCCCACGCCCAAAGCCGAGCCGTTTCGGTCTCGGCGACGTAGAGCGTCTTGCCATCCGGCGACAGTCCGATCCCGTTCGGGGTCAGAATCGGATGCGCCACTTCCACGATCTTCGATCCGTCGGCCAGCGCGTAATACACCCCGCCCCAGTCCCGGTCCCGCGCCCGGGCCTTGCCCAGATCGGTGAAGTAGAAACCGCCAAGGCCGTCGAACACGATGTCGTTGGGGCCAAGCAGTTTATGCGGCCCGCAATGGTCGTACAGCACCGTCACCTCGCCGGTTGCCGGGTCCACCCGCTGGATGCAGCCGCCCGTATAGTCGCTGGACGGACCGGCCGGCCGCATCAGGTTCATCTCCAGCCGCCACGAAAACCCGCCGTTGTTGCAGACATAGATCGCGCCGTCCGGCCCGATCCCCAACCCGTTCGGCCCGCCGCCGGTATAGGCGATCACCTCGGTGCTGCCGTCCATGCGCACGCGCGTGACGGTCTGACGCTCGATCTCCCCCAGGATGATCGAGCCATCCTTCATCGCGATCGGCCCCTCGGGGAAGCGCAGGCCGGTGGCGATGGTGCGAAGTTCGCTCATTGGAATGGTTCCTCTCTCGCTTGCTTGGCGGTCAGCGTAACCGATCCGTGAAAAGAGGGAAGGCGTTAACGCTTCGGTAACCTTTCCCTGCCAGACTGGCCGCATGCGCCTGTTGGGTTTTTCCGCCGCCGCCTGCGGCCTCGGCCTCGCCTGGACCTCCCCCTTCCTGTACGCGCAGGCGGTTGTGCTGGCGGTCGCCGCCGGCGTCGCGTTTCTCGCCTTCCGCCACACCACGCTGTTCTGCGTCCTGTGGCTGCTCATCGCCGGCTGCTCGCTGGAAATGACCGCCAACGACATGATCGGCCCCGAGGCCTTCCAGCCCGTGATCGCCGCGATCAAGGCCACCCAGATCGGGTTGGCGATCCTGTGCGCCCTGAGATGGGGCGCGGACGGCGACCCGTGGAACCCCGGTTGGGCCTTCGCCATCATCGCCGTGACCGGTATCGTGCACGGGCTCTATCCCGGACTGACCATGGGCGAGAGCCTCCGCTCCCTCATTGGATCGGTCGCCCCCTTCGCCTTTTGCTTCATCCGGCCACCCACCGCCTGGGCTGACGCCATGATCCGCGCGACCCGATGGTGTGCGCTCGTCGCCGTGGCCGGCGGCGTGATCCTCGCCGTGCTCGGCATCCGTCCGCTCTTCACCGAAAGCGGTGGCATGCGGCTGACCGGCCTCGGCCATCCGGCCTTCCTCGCGACGGTCTGCATGGCCAGCGTTTACGCCGGCCTCATCCAGTTCTACCGCACCGGCCGCCGAACCGAGTTACCGCTGCTCGCCGTTAACCTGACGATCCTGCTGCTGACAGGCGCCCGAGCACCTATGGCTTTCGCAACCTTGGTGACCGGTCTGACGCTGGCCGGCGTTTCCGCCCCCGCCGTCCCAGCCCGCTGGCGTTTCTACGTGCTGGCCGGTGCCGCCGGCCTGGCCACAGGGCTCGCGGCGGTCCTGCTCGCCGGCGGCCTCGGCGATATCCGGCTGTTCAACCTGCTGAGCACCGACGCCACCAACCTCAGCGGCCGAGACATTCTGTGGGAAGCGTTCGCCGCGGTGACCCGCGACTCCCCCTGGGTTGGCTGGGGCATCGGCGCCGGCAACGTCGTCATCCCGCCGGAAAGCTCGGTCGCCAAGCTTTTGCACACCTGGGCCGCCCACAACGAATACCTCCGCATCGAGGTCGAGGGCGGCCAACTCGGCCTGCTCCTGCTGATCGTCATGTTCGCCGGCTGGGTATGGATGCGCAGCCGAGCCCTGCCGGTCCCGACGCGCCGCATCATCCGCTTGGTGTTTCTCGCCTTCGCCGGCCACGCCTTCACCGACAACCTGCTGATCTCCACCCCCGCCTGCATCCTGATGACCTTCGCCGCCGCGGTGTTCGCGCACGCACAAGCGCCCTTGCCCGACACGGACCGGCAGGCGTAGGTAACACCCGGCTTACGGAGAATCCGACGATGCGCAGGGCGTTTTTTCTGTTGCTCGCGCTGCTGGCAGTGCCAGCGGCCGCCAACGCAACCGGTGTGGCCTTCATCATCGACTCCGGCGCGTCCGCGATCAGCATCGTGGACATGGCCACCTTGCACGAAATCCGGCGAATCCCCGCCCTGCGGGAGCCGCATCACCTCGTGCTCAGCCCCGACGGCAAGAGCCTGCTGGTCGGCGATACCGCCGGCAATGAGATGCTGTTCCTCGATCCCGCTACCGGCGCCGTCCAAAAACGCATCACCATGGCCGACCCTTACCAACTCGGCTTCAGCCCCGATGCGAAGTTCTTCACCGTCGCCGGCCTCGCGCGCAACCAGATCGACGTCTACGATGCCGCGACGATGAAGCTGATCAAACGCTTCCCGGTCAAAACCACCCCCAGCCATATCGCCTACGCGCCGGACTCCGGCACGGTCTTCGTTTCGCTCCAGGACAGCGACCGTCTCGTCGCGATCGATCTGCGGAAGATGGAAATCAAATGGAATGAACCGGTCGGCAAGACGCCCGCCGGCGTGCTGTGGCTGAACGGCAAGGTGCTGGTCGCCGACATGGGCACCGACTACGTCGCCCAAGTCGATCCGGCGGACGGGAGGGTGCTTGCCCACATCACGACCGGCCAGGGCGCGCATAACCTGTTCCTCTCGCCCGACCGCAAAATCCTCTGGGTCAACAACCGCGCCGGCGGAACCACCGCGTCGCTGGATCCCACGACGCTGAAAGTCATCCGCACCTACACCATCCCCGGCGGCCCCGACGACATCGACTTCGCGCCGGACGGCAAACTGTGGATCACCCGCCGTTGGGCCGCCAAGGTCGCCGTGCTCGACCCCGCCACCGGATCCTATCAGACCATTGACGTCGGCCGCTCACCCCACGGGTTGTGGCTGAACCCCAGGGCACCGGCACCCGCGAAGTAAGGAGGCTGGAATGGACGACCCCTTCGGCCTCGCCGCCGGTTGGGTGCAGGAAAACCTGCTGATCCCCGTCCTCTATCAATTCGGTCTGATGGGCTGGGAGGATATCGCCTTCGGCTGGGCGCTCTTCGCCGTCTACGGAGCGGTCCAGGTGGGTCTCACTTTCGCCCTGTGCTTGCCGTTGGAGCATTGGCGGCCCGTCGAGCGCTGGCCATCCCAGCAAGCCGTCTGGGTCGACGCGATCTACACCGTCATCTCCCGAGTCGGCGTGCTGCCGCTGGTGACCTTCGTGCTGTTCTACCGCACACAGGTCGCGGTGAATGGCTACCTCGCCGATCAGGGCTGGGTCCCTCCCACCCTCGAAGGCTTTTTTCCCTTCCTGCTGGGCCGCCAGGTCTTGACTTTTGTCCTATATGCGATCATATTGGACTTCGCCGATTACTGGCGGCACCGCATTTCGCATCAGTTCCGCTGGTGGTGGGCGCTGCACTCCCTGCACCACGCGCAGCGGCAGATGACCTTCTGGTCCGACGACCGCAACCACATCCTCGACGACACCATCGCATTCCTCTGGTTCGGCGTGATCGCGCTGCTGATCGGGGTGCCGCCGCTGCAATTCCCCCTGCTCGTGCTGGTCCTGCGCTTCATCGAGAGTCTGTCGCACGCCAATGTCCGCCTGTCCTTCGGCTGGCTGGGCGAGCGCCTGCTGATCTCCCCCCGCTTCCACCGCGCCCATCACGGCATCCTGGCGGCGGGGCAAACCAGCTGCAATTACGGCGCCGTCTTCCCCTGGTGGGACATGCTGCTGGGCACTGCCGACTTCAGCCGCGATTTCCCCCCGACCGGCGACCCCAGCGGGGAGGAAGCGTTGGCGACCGGCTCGTACTGGGAACAGCAATGGGCCGGGCTGCGGCGGTTCGGACGGGCTTTGGCAGCGCGTTAGGCAACGCGCAAAAATTACCGCTCCAAGTCGCGGCGGTCTCGTTACATCGTCATGGCCCGACTCGTTTGATTTTGGGCGTTGCCTTAGAGCCCACTCACCCCCGCATCGCAGCCATCCGAACGTCGTTCGCCACCGCCTCCGTATCCGCCCCACCCGACCGCCGCACCGCCGCGGCCGCTCGGATTTCCGTCCACTGGTCGTACACCGCCGCGATGTCCGCCTGAGTCACGCCCGGAAGGTTCAGGATCGACTGCCGGTGGTTGGCCGGCCGTGTCAGATAATCGTCGGGCAGATACCCTTTCTCCCGGCAGGTCAGAAAAAGATCGGTGCCGGGATAGGGATAAAACACGAAAAACCCGAAATCGGCCGGCTGCAACTCATGATGCAAAGCGATCGTTTCCGCCATTTCGGCCCGCGTTTCCCCCGGCGTGCCGATGATATAGTTGGCGGTCGGCATGATCCCCGCCTCCTTCGTCCAGCGGAACACGTCGCGGAACCGCTGATTGGTGGCCCAGCGCTTCATGATCTCCCGCCGCACCCGCTCGCTGCCGCTCTCCACGCCATAGACGATATGGTAACACCCGGCCGCCGCCAGTTCGTGCAGCATCGTTTCGTTAACCGTCTCGACCCGCGCGTGCAGAGAAAACGGAATCTTGAAATCCCGCTGGTAAACCTTGCAGAACTCGCGCACCCAGGGATGATTGATGGTGAACGTGTCGTCCAGGAAAATGATATAATTCAACGGCCCCTGCGCCCGCAGCTCGGCCAGTTCCGCCAGCACGTTGGCATGACTGCGCCGCCGCCCATAGCTCGTCGTATCGCTGGTCGCGTACAGCCGGTCGTACATCCGCGCCGCGCAATAGGTGCAAGGGAACGGACAGCCGCGCTGGGTCGAAAAATGCCGAACCCCCCATCGCTCATCCAGCATGTCCCGAGCCATGAACGGCACCGAATCCAGCGGCTCGATCGGGTCCCGCAGCTTTGGCCGCACGCCGCCTTTCGCCCAGATGTTACGCACATGCCCGTCATCGACCGCGACCCCGGCCTCCAGCGCTTCCACCAGTTCCAGCAGCGCCGCCTCGCCCTCGCCCATGCAGAGATAATCGATCCCGTCGTGCGCCAGCACGTCCTCGGGCGAGAAGGTCGGATGCAACCCGCCGACGATCACCGGAATATTGCTGATCCGCCGCAAATCCGCCAACAGATCGCGCGCCCGCAGCCACTGCCTGGTCGTGAGCGAAACGCCGATCAGCCCCGGCTCTTCACGCCGGATATCCTCGGCGATATCGGCAACCCCCCGGTCGACGGGCACCCGCAGGAACGACGCCTCGTGCCCATGTTTGCGCAAATACGCCGCCAGGAATGCCGGCCCGAGCGCCGCCACTGCCCAACTGCCGTCGGTGTCCAGTTCGAGAAAGAGGACTTTCATGCCGGCAGGGTAGGGGGTGCGTGCCGCCGCCGCAATGACGTTCGCGGTATCGTGAAAGGCCTACTTCCCCGGCCGGAACCCCGTCGCCACCACGTATAGCTCGCTCGACCCCTTCCGGCTCGCTGGCGGCTTGGCATGCTTCACGCTGGCGAAATGCCGCTTCAACGTGTTGAGCATGGTGCCCTCCGAGCCCCCCTGGAACAGCTTGGCGACGAACGTCCCGCCCTCGGCCAGCACTTCCATCGCGAAATCCAGCGCCAGCTCCGCCAGCCCCATGATGCGCAGATGGTCGGTCGCCGTATGTCCCGTCGTGTTCGGCGCCATGTCGGACATGACCAGATCGGCCTTGCCGCCAAGCGCACCCGTCAGGATCTCGGGCATCGCCGGATCGTTGAAATCGCCCTGCAGGATCGTCGCCCCGGCGATCGGGTCGATCGGCAGCAGGTCCAGCGCCAGCACCGAATGCGCCCCACGCTGCACCGCCACCTGCGTCCATCCGCCCGGCGCCGCGCCCAAGTCCAGGACCCGAGCGCCCTTGCGCAGCAGCTTGAACTTGTCATCGAGTTCGATGAGCTTGAACGCCGCCCGAGACCGGTATCCCTGCGCCTGCGCGGCGATCACATAGGGGTCGTTCAACTGCCGTTCCAACCACGCGCGCGACGCCGGCGTGCGGTTTTTCGTCTTTTTCACGCGCACGGTCAGGCCGCGCGGCGAGGACAGGCCAGGTGTCTTGCTCATGGGCGGTTCGGATAGCTCTTTCGGGGCCCGGCGCGATCCGCCCGCATCATCCGCAGCAGCATACCCTCCCGCAGGCCGCGATCCGCCACCACGATCTTGGACGCCGGCCAGACCCGCGTGATCGCCGCGAATACCGCGCAACCCGGAAGCACGAAATCGATCCGTTCCGGCCCGACGCAGGGGTGCTGCAGCAGACCCTCCCGCCCCAATCCGCGCAGGAAATCCAATGCGTCGGCGGCATCCTCGGCCGACAACGCCAGCCCGTCGACCGCCGGCCGACGATAACGTTCGAGCTTCAGCACCACGCCGGCGAGCGTCGTCACCGTCCCGCTGGTACCCAGCAACCGCACCCCGCCATTGCTGATCTCGTGGGAGATGCAGTGCACCCGCTCAAATTTCATCAGCATGGTCTCGACGTCGTCGACCATCGCCTCGAACCCGGCATCGGTGAACCCGGCATTGCCCCATCGCTCCGACAGGGTCACGACGCCGATGGGCAGCGAGTCGTAGCCGATCAACTCCGGCTGCCCGCGCGTCAGCCGCACCCACGCCAATTCCGTCGACCCCCCGCCAATATCGAACAGTAGCGCTCGGCTACCCTCGCCGCAGAGCAAAGGGGAACACGACTCCAGCGCCAGTTCGGCTTCTTCGCGGCTGGTGATCGGTTGCACGTCGAGGCCGGTTTCCGCCTTGACCCGCTCCAGAAACGCAGCCCCGTTGGAGGCGCGGCGGCACGCCTCGGTCGCAATCGCCCGCAACTTCCGGATCGGCCGGCGCGACAGCCGCTCGACGCACGCATGCAGGGCGGTCATGGCGCGATCCATCGCGTCCTGCGACAGGCGGCCGGTGTGATGCAGCCCCTCACCCAGACGCACGATCCGGGAAAAACTGTCGATCACCCGAAACCCGTCCCCCGCCGGCGCGCCCACCAGCAGACGACAGTTGTTGGTCCCGAGGTCGAGCGCGGCGAAAGCCCCGCCGGACAACCGGCGCACTTGATCGACCCGCGAGGCGGCGGAGTCGCTTTCTGTAAGGGCCACCTGTTCCAACATGCCCCGATTGTCGTCCGTCTGCCCCTCGGGGAGCAAGCACCGAATGCAAGGCCCTGTGTTTCAATGGTAATTCAACGCTAGGATGCCACGGACCAACAGCGGTGAAGCGACCCATGAGCCAGAACAGCGAGTCCGTCCGCCACCTGACCGGTAAAGCGCGGCGCAAACTGGTCGACCGCTACCGGGTGACCGACGGCAAAGGGTTCAAGCTCAAACACTGGGATCCCGCGGACACCGGCGGTCATTTGATCGGCAAGCATGAAGCCGAGGCGCTGCTCAACGGCGGTGTGGAGCATCTCTCGGCATTGCAGGAGCAACTCTTTGCCCAGGACCGCTGGTCGGTGCTGTGCGTCTTCCAGGCAATGGATGCAGCGGGAAAGGACGGCACGATCAAGCACGTGATGTCGGGCGTGAACCCCGCCGGCGTCCAGGTCACCAGCTTCAAGGCCCCCAGCGAAGAGGAACTCCGGCACGACTTCCTCTGGCGCACCGCTCGCGCAATGCCCGAACGCGGGCGGATCGGGATATTCAACCGGAGCCATTATGAGGAGGCGCTGGTGGTCCGCGTCCACCCGGAACTGCTGGAAAAGCAGCGTCTGCCACCGGAATGCGTGGACAAAAAGATATGGGACAAACGCCTGGCGGAGATCGCGGCTTTCGAACGGTTCCAGGCGGATCAGGGCACGGTGATCCTGAAGTTCTTCCTGCACCTCTCCAAAGACGAGCAGAAGCGCCGGTTCATGGAACGCCTGGATCAGCCGGAAAAGAACTGGAAGTTCAGCGCCTCCGACCTGCGGGAGCGCGCCTGTTGGGACCAATACCAGCAGGCCTACCAGGCCGCCATCGCCGCGACCGCCGCCCCGCACGCACCCTGGTTCATCGTCCCGGCGGACAACAAATGGTTCACCCGCCTGGTCGTGGTGCGCGCCATCTGCGACACGTTGGCTCGGCTCGACCTGACCCCGCCACCGCTATCGCGGGAAATGACCGAGGCCCTCCATGCCGCGCGCGCGGCGTTGATCGCGGAGGGGTGATGGCCGTAAGCGGACACCCCTGAAATTTTTCCTTCTTGACCTTGATCCAGGAAACGCCACCACCAAGTAGTGCCACGGCGGATGGTTTGGGATGCCCGGTGATCCCCTTGCTCCCCCGTCGATTGGCCGTTGCGGTGCGGGACGACGGCTGGTAAAGGACCGCTCCCCGACGGTCGGAGCGTAGCGCAGTCTGGTAGCGCATCAGTCTGGGGGACTGGGGGTCGTGGGTTCGAATCCCGCCGCTCCGACCAATTATCCGCGCGATGTCACGATTTGGCGTGAATGATCTCGAGCCGGGGGAGACCCCAGCACTGTTCACCCATGTCCTGTGCCATCAGACCAAGACCTTCCGTTTCTATTTCCCCCGGTTGCCGCGGCGCCCATGGTCCCGGGCAGCGTGCCGCCGGGTGTGCCCGGCCATAAAGGAACGGCGGGAAAATCAGGCCGTCGCGATGCAGATCCGCCGCGACCAGCAGGCAGGTGCCACCAACGCCGTCCAACGGCACCGCGCCGGGTGCGGCACGCATCAGGTCCATATGGGTTTCGGCTGGGCCATACCAGGCGTTGCGGTCGAAGCTCGGCCCCCCGTGATCCAGCACGCAGTGTGGATGGACGATGGACCGCCCGACCGCCAGCAATTGCTGGATCAAGTCGCGCGGATAGGCGATCACGTCCACATCCAGCCATAGCACCCAATCCTCGTCGTCCAGTGCCCGGAACAGCAAATGATTCCGTGACCGTGCCAAAACCGCGCGGCGGTCGATCTGGTGCTCGTGGGACCATCGGGGCGTGCCCGGCGGCATCCGGTAACCGAATGGCTTTTGCCAAATGCCGACCCGGGCAAACGTCCCGGCGAGTTGCTGGAGGCCGACATTGGCCAGCGTGAACGTGCCATCTAAGCTGTCGCTTTCCAGCATGCCGATCGATAAGGAGAGGCCGGTCCTGTCCAGTGCGGCGAGATTGCTGAAATACCGGCCGAGATGCGCGGCAGCATCTTTCACCGGCGTTAAAATCAGGACTTTCGTCACCCGTTTCGTCCTTTGGTCCGCGGAAGCCTGCGTATCGTGCCAGAGGACGGAACGGCGATAAACACCTTGGGAGCCGCGAGAGACACTATGGCAACGCGCAAAAATCACCGCTCCAAGTCGCGGCGGTCTCGTTACATCGTCATGGCCCGGACGAGCCGGCCCATGACGATTTGGGAGTGGTCGGCCGACTCGTTTAAATTTGGGCGCTGCCTATGACCTTCGAAGCCATCGCAACCAGCCTGCGCGAAAAATGTGTCGCCATGCCGGTCGATGCCCGGTCCTTCGCCCGTCCGCTCGCCCGCTGCTCCCTCGCTGACTGCCGCGGCATGTGCTGCTACGACGGTGTCTACCTTGACGCCCCGACCGAGGCCGCGATCGGCGTGATCGCCCAGGCACGTCGGCCGGCATTCCAGGACATGGGCCTCGACCTGCCCGCCACGGTCGTGGTCGACGGGTATGTCGGCGGCGTGCTGTGCGGTCGCAAGACCGCGACAAGGCCCTGGACCCCCGACGTCGTGGACTTCCCGGCGCATTTCAACCGGACCTGCTGTGTGTTCCATCTGGACGACGGGCGATGCGGATTGCAGGTCCTGGCGGTGCGGGACGGACTGCATCCCTGGTACTACAAGCCGCCGTCCTGCTGGCTGTTCCCGATCACCATTCACAGCGGCACGATCCGGATATTCGACGAAACCAGCGATCCTTCCCGCTACGACGCCTATGCCGGCTTCGTGGCCTACACGCGCTGCGGCGCAACCTGCCCCACCGGGCAACCGGCCATCGAGGTATTGACCGACGAACTGCGGTATCTCGGGGACATCGTGGGACGGGACCTGGTCGCCGAGGTTGCGGAACACCCCGCCAACCGTAAAACCCGAGCCGCTTGCAGGAAGATCGGATGAAAAGAATCGCCATGATCGGCAATTGCCAGATCGAGGCCATGGCAGGGCTGTACCAACGGTTCGTGTCGACCAAGACCGGTGATGTCGTTGACTACATTCGATCCTACGAGGATCTGTCCGACGATGATTGCACCGCCATTCAACAGGCGGATGTCATTGTGGAGCAGTTGTTCGACCTGAAGCAGAAGGTCGATATCGCCAATATCGACGCAAGCGCGCCGCGGGTCTATGTGCCGTTTGTCACCGCCGGGTTTCTTTGGCCCTTCGCCGGCAGCCCCCACCCACGCAATCCGAGCCGCCCCGACCTTCTCGCCGGCCCCTATGGCGGCGAAGCATCCGACTCCTATTTGAACCGTCTTGTTCTGGCCGGTGTGGACCCCGATGAAGCCGTTGACCAGTACCTCCGGCTCGATGTCGCCAAGCATACGAATCTCGACCGCCTTTACGAGCTCGTCATCGATCGCCAGCGGTCGAGGGATTCAGCGTCCGAGTTCGATAATGTCACGGAAATCGAACGATATTTCCGTGTCGAACCAATTTTCCTCAGCCCATATCACCCGAACGCGCGGATCGCTTGCCATCTGGCCGATCAGTTGTTTCAGCGGCTTGGCGTGGACAGGGCCGACATCGATCGCATGCGCCGGGGCACGACAATCACCCCCTTTCCCAAGGGTGAACTGCCCATCCATCCAAGCGTTGCTCGGCATTTCGGTCTGGAGTTCGTAAGCCCCGACCGGCGGTATCGCTTCATGAACGAAGGCAGCTTTACCTTCGAACAATTCGCACGCCGTTATATGAAGCTGGAGTGGAACGAGCCGCTGGAAGAAGGCCTCTCTCTCTCCCGGCGTGGAGAGCTTGATGCTGCGGCGGAAAGATTGACCGAAGCGCTCGCCATCGGTCCGAAATCGGCCGCCGCACACCACGGCCTTTGCCACGTTCTGATGCAGCAGGGGCAATTGGACCGGGCGATAAACGAGGCCCTGTCCGCCGTGCTGCTGGAACCCGACGATGTCGCATATCGTGTGTCCCTGGGGCATGTTTTGCAAAAGGCGAACGCGCTGGACGAGGCCGAGCACCAGCTGCGCGCCGCCGTCGCCTTGGCCCCGAACGAGCCGCATTATTACATGGTTCTGGCACATCATCTCAGGCATTGCCAACGGACTGGCGAGGCGATCGCACTCCTGCGGCAAGCGCTGGAGATCGACCCCTACCTGCCAAACACCTATATCGAATTGGCACATTTTCTGGAGGCGAACGGCAACCCGTCCGAAGCCGAGGCAACCCTGCGACAGGGGCTCACCCAGGTCGCGAAAGGCCAGGATATTCGAGACTGCCTGGTACAGCTGCTGGCCCGGCAGAACCGCCAGGATGAGATTTTGCCGCCGGGACCGGTCGCCGTGGCGAAACCCGAAAATGTGGCCCAATCGAGGCCGGATGTCGCCTCTCCCCCCCGTCTGCCTACCCCGGACCTGCAACCGGCGCCGGCGGTCGAAGAAGCCAGTCCGCGAGGCGCCGACGGTTGGGCCCGGATCGGCCATCGCGCGCTGGAACGCGGCGACCTGACCGCCGCGGAACATGCATTCCGACAATCGATCGAGCTCGATCCGATGTTCGTCCATTCCTACGGTCGCCTTGGATACATACTGACCGAGACCGGGCGTCACGTGGAAGCAATTGCCGCCAGGCAGAGAGCAATCGATATCGATCCCTCCAACCCCCACTGGCACATGCAGCTCGGTCATGGCCTGATGTCGGCCGGCGAGTGGGTGGCGGCGGAAAAAGCGATGCGCACCGCGATCACCATGGCACCGCGTATTGCCTCGTTCCATATCGACCTGAGCCACGCGCTCAGCCGCGCTGGCCGTTTGGACGATGCCATCGCGGCGGCCCGCCAAGGCATCGCGATGGAACCGGCAAACCCGCATTTCAATGCACATTTCGACGATTTGCTGCGGCAGATGAATATGCTGGGCGTGAATGAAACAGCCTCTCAGGCCCAACGGGGCATATCGGATACCGCGGCGGAATAGGACACCGTCCCAGAGGCGATATTCCAAGCCTTTCGCCGGACATGGTAAGGTGTGCGTGCCGGTAACGTAGAGGCCGGGTTGGGCTGATTTCATCTCGCGAACACTGGAAGCACCGTTGGACATCCAAGCCGCAGATCAGAATGAGTTATTCGAGGCAGCCCGAAACGCCCATGACGCACGTGACTGGCCAAGGGCCGCGCAACTGTGGGAACAGGTGCGCCGCATCGCCCCCGATCACCCGTTGAGCTACAGCGACGGCGCCGTGGCCCTGCGTGAGACCGGCGATCTGGCGGCTGCGGAACTGGTGATCGGCACCGCCTTGACCCGGTTTCCGGACTTCCTTGGCGGTTTCATCGTTTGGGCCGATTTGGCGGTTCGACGGCAGGATTGGCCGGAAGCCAATGCCCGTTGGGCGGAATTGAGGCAGCGCTTCCCCAACGACGGCCATGGCTTTGTCAATGGTTCGTTCGCCCTGCTGCAACTCGGCCGGACCGACGATGCGGATCGGTTGCTGCATGACGCGGTGGGCGCCCAACCCAACGCTATCTGGGTGGTGGCAGCCTGGGCCTATTTCGCCCAGCAGCATCTTGATGCCGAGGAAGCCTTGAGTCGTTTCGCCACCGTCAGGCGGCTCGTGCCCAATCACCCCGAAGGGTACCTCGGTGCCGCGCGGAGCCTGCGAAACCAACAGCGCTTTCACGAAGCCGAGGCGATGCTGGCCGGCGCCCTTGCACGGTTCCCCAACGAACTGTCACCGGTCGTTGAATTCGCCGCGGTCGCAGACGCCCGCGGGGACCGGAACGAATCCATCGATCGCTGGGGGATCGTGCGGGAACGCTTCCCTGACCAGGAGATCGGGTACGTCCAGGCGGCGGAATTGCTGCGTGCGGCTGGCCGCCATGAGGAGACCGAGGCCCTGCTGGCCGCCGCGATCGAGCGCTTTCCCGGCAATGCCCATATCTGGTTCACCCGCGGCTGGATCGCGAGCGATAAGGGCGACTGGACCGAAGCCGAACGCCGCTGGGCGGAAGCGCGGGCGCGCTTCCCCGCGATTCAGGCCCCCTATGTGGAGGGTGCACGGGCACTTGAGGCCCTCGGACGGCCCCACGAAGCCGATGCGTTGATCGTCGATGCGATGGCGCGGTTTCCGGCCGATCGCGGTATTGCGAGCACTTGGGTGGATCTGGCGAGGCGTCGGCACGATTGGGGAGCCCTGGCCGAGCGTATGAAGGCGGTCCGGCAAAATTTCCCTGACGATCCCGCGATGGTGGTGGATGGCAGCCGTGCCTTGTCCGCCGCGGGGCGGTTCGATGAGGCTGACGCCATGTTGGCGGAGGCGATGCAGCGCCACTTCCAGCATGAGGCGGTTATTCGCGCCTGGGCCGAAGTCGCGATGCACCGCCAGATATGGCCTGCCGCCGCACAGAGATGGGAGACTGCGCGCCAGCACTTCCCCGAGATGCTGGTCGCCTATGTGGAAGGCAGTCGCGCCTTGAATATGGCGGGACGGGTCGCCGAGGCTGAAGCCTTGATGGACGATGCGGTGACCCGGTTCCCTCACGATGCGTCTGTCCGAATCGCATGGGCAAGCCTAGCCAACGATCGTGCTGACGCCCATCGCCGTTGGGAAACGGCGCGAAGCCTGTTCCCCGCCGAAGCGACGACGTGGATCGGAAGCGCCAGCGCCCTGGCCGATGCCCATCGCTGGCCCGAGGCAGATGCACTGTTCACTCAGGGCCTGGCCGAACTGCCGCATAGCCAGGAGTTGATGTTCCATTGGGCATTGCGCGCCAGACACTCCCCAACAGCGGGACTCGCACTGGATCGCTGGCAGCAACTGCGGGACACCTTCCCCGAGTTTGTCCTGGGTTACACGTTCGGGGCCTCGGCCCTGCTGGATGCCGGCCGCGCCGAGGCAGCCGAAGTTTTGATCGCAGCGGCTTCCGGGCGGTTTCCGAACGACACCGAGGTGGTGCGCATGAGCGCGGAGATCGCGGTCAGGCGTGGGGACCTCGACAGCGCGGTAGATCGTTTCACCACCGCTGCGCGGCTCAATCCAGGCGATATCGGTGTGGCTCGGCGCTGGATCGATACATTGGACGCCTTGCAGAGACACGATGAAACCTTGGCCGCGTTGGATACGGTACGGCGGATATGGCCGAGGGACCGGGTGTTTCTGCGCCGCCGCGCTGCACTCGCCATCAAAACAGGTCGTTTCGATCAGGTTCGCGAACTCTGGCACTCGATCGTTGCCGACGCGGGACTTGCCGAGGAAGTGGGGTGCGACATTGCCTGGGCTATCTACCAGGAGAGCCCACCCCCCGATATCGCCCGCGAGGTCGTACTGTTCCTGTTGCGTGAAAAGGATACGGGTGCCCGCGACTGGCTGCCGGTGCTGGCGGACATGATTCAAACCCGTGGATTGAAGCCGCACCTGGCACATCAGGCCGGTGAGATTATGAATGCGGCGGACGAGCCGGGGGAGGCCGCGACGGTCGACGTTCTCCGCTGCGCCCTGCTGTACGAATACACAGACGACGACATTCGCCGGTATCTCAGGGACTACGTCGCCCTTGGACGTGTGGCGCTGACCGCCCATCTGTTTTGTCAGAATTACTGGAAACCCAAGAACGGCATGTTCGAACGCTTCACAGCGGTCTTCGAGGAATATCTTGCCGAAAAACTGCGCGACCCCGAGTGGATCCGGGAAGATAAGGCCGAGGAATTGCTGGCCTATCTGAATTTTGCCGCGGTTCATTCTGACAAAGCCTATGCCGATCTGGTGCACGCGATGCGGGGCCGGCTGGACTTGGAATCCATGCAAACCCATGGGCTGCACACCATCGCGGGTGCGGCGGCGAATATCGCGCGCATGACACGCGTCGACGTATCCACGTCGGTTACGCCAAAGCGCCGTCTACGGGTCGCGATATGCGTATCCGGCCAACTCCGCGGGTTCCAGCAGGCTGCCACGACTTGGCGGCATTTGCGCCTGGAAGATCACGACGTGTCGGTGTTCGTGCATGTGTGGAAGGAGATCGGGCGCAACTGGCAGCGGATCTGGTCCTTCGCGGCGCCCAATCCCAAACTCTATGACACGTTGGTCGGGCCGTCCGGTTTGGCAATGCTGCGAGGTCGCTACCCGACCCTGCTGGACGCCGCCCTAGCAGTCGCCGCGGAAAACAACGAAGCCAATGAGGCGATGCTGCGCGATGTCTACAATACGCCATTCGTGCGTATCGAGGATGATCGAGCGGAAATGTTCCGTAATAGGCACAATCTGTGGAAGATGCACTACAAGATCGAGCAGGCACACCGCCTGGCGCTGGAAGATGGGCGTACATTCGATCTGATGATCCGCCTCCGGCCGGACCGGGAATTTCTGCCGGGCGACCCGCCGGACTGGAACGCCATTCACGCCCACTCCCGAGATCGGAAGGTCGTGTTCACTGACTCACCCTATCTGTTCACAGAGCGGCAAACCTGGCTCGGAGACCAGTTTGCCGTCGGAACACAGGAGGTTATGGAGGTCTACAGCACGATCTCCTCGGATATGGAAAAATTCGCCATCGCAGGCGCCTTCCCGCCGGATGTGCCCGCTCAGATCAGACCGCATACGAACCTGTTTTATCTGACATTCTATCGCGGATTGCTGGGGCGCATGATGCCGGATGTGGCGTTCGGGGCGTTGCTGGATCCGGCCATGTTGTCGGCGGCGAACGTGCTGGCGTTGATTCAACGCGACATCGCCGGACGCACCCTGGACGATTTCGATCGGCAGATGATAGCGGCCTGCCAGGCTGCGTTGCCAGCCGCGTCGCCGCCTGTCGCACCGGTCACCGATCCTGGCGCCAATGCCGGCGCGCCGCACAACGGGATGGAAACGCAACAAGACATCCAAGATCGCGCGTTATACGCGGAGCAGGCCGGTGACTGGCCAGCGGCGGCTGAAGCCTGGGCTTTCCATCTGTTGAAATTCCCCCCCACATGGGGCGCGTTCGCTGGGCGTGCCAAGGCCCTCCGCCAAATGGGGCAGATTGAACAGGCTGAGGCAGTGCTTCGCGACGGGGTCGCGCGATTCGATGATGCGACCGGGCTTCTGATGCTCCTGACTGACCTCCTCGCGGCGTCCGGCCGGCTCTCCGAAGCCTATGATATCGTGACCGAGGCACTCGCCCGGCAACCCGACAAACCCGAGTTGCTGTTTATGGGCATCGAGCTGGCGGTCAAACTGGAACGTCCAAACGACGCCTTCGCGATCTGGCAACGCATGCCCCCGGATACCGAGGATATGCGGCGCAGAAAGATCGACACCGCCTGCGACATCCTGCGTTTGGAACCCGCGGATACCGTCATACCGGTCTTGCTGACCTGTTTGGCGACCGAAGCGGATAACGGGGAAGCCGGATGGTGCCCGCGTTCAGCGCTCTTTCTTCATTCCTTGGTGCTGAATCCGAATGCGCCGATTTCAAGGTATGCGCAATTCTACAATCAAAACCCTCACTTGTTTTCAGACAATCCGTACAGATTCGCATGGATCGCGGTATTGGGACTGCCTTGCGGCGAACGCGAACAGGACGCCCTGATCCGGGAGATCGTCGAACAGGGAAGATTCGGTCTGGCATCTTTTGTCAATTCGGTTTTTGTTCTGGAAACGCGCCCGGAATGGCGGGCCGCCGTGCTGACGCGGGTAAGCGCCCATATCCAGGGAATCGTGCAGGGCAATCAACCGATCGTATCCGACAAGGAAAGTTTGGGGGCGCTGCTTGGCCTCGCGATAACCTCGATGTACCTCCAAGATGTGTTTTGGATTTTCGTGGAGTGGCTGCGGCGTCGTGAACGAGACAATGTTCTAACGGAACATACGCCGACCTCCGCGAGAGCCATGCTCGGCCGTTATCTGACAGGGGTGTCGCGGGCCGAACGTCTCAATGGTGGACCGGTACCGATTTCCCGCCCAGGCAGACGTCTGCGGATCGCTCTTTGCATATCCGGCCAATTGCGGGGATTTCGCGCGGCCTTCCCGACTTGGCGGACCACCGGGATGTTCCAACATGAAACCAGTATCTTTGTGCATACTTGGCGAAGCGTCGGCCTCAACTGGATGCGGTTTTGGGACTTCCTGCGGTTCACCCACCCAAGTGCCCATGGCGTTCTCGCACGCCAGGGTGGCGCGCGTACCCTGGCGGAGCACTTCCCGACCTTGGCAGCCGCGACAGAGACCGAATTGGCTACCGGCTCCCATGTCGATGAGGAAACACTTCGGGCATTCTACGGGACAGAGTTTGTGACCCTTGAAGACGACGAGCAGCCGCCATTTACCGGGCGCACCAACGACTGGAAGATGCTTTACAAAGTCCAACAGGCTCACGAGCTTGCTTTGTCGAGTGTTCAGGATTTCGACCTGTTCGTGCGTATCCGCCCCGACATCGGTTTGGATTTCTCACAGGAGATCGATTTCCACGCACTCGCGTTCGAATCGTCGCGCGATCATAAGCTGTTTCTCGACGCCCCGGTCCTGTTCACAGCCCCGAATGGCTACCTCCAATCAGGCGATCAAATCGCAATCGGAACCAAGGGGCCGATGACGGTCTATGCCAACACCATAGCCTTCGATTCCGCCGGCGCCTCGTTGCTGGGTGCCCCGCTAGACCCGAAGGCACATGTGACGCTCGGAACCGCGCTGTTCACCCAAGGCGTCATAACGACTGGTTTGGCCGGAATGAGGGGAAAGCAGTTGCTGAACCAAACGGTCCTGTCACCGCTCGAGATCGCGGCTTTGGCCGAACGGGACGCAGCGAACGCACCCGATACCGATTTCGCCCGGCAATTCCTTGATGCGTGCCGGCGGGTCGCGGCGCTGGCGCCATGATGTCGACCATCTTGGAACGGTTTCGGGAATGGCGCGATCGGCGCGCGGTCTTTCGCGATATGCGACGTGAGAAGCGGAGGGCGGCGCCGTATGAAAGCCAGGAGCAGGCGCGCCTGATCAGTCAAATCCAAAATGCGGCTTTCCGCGAGGATCGTGACGCCGCGCTCGTTGCCTGGAATGCGCTCTATGCCCTCGCGCCAGACATCGCCATCACGTCGACAGAGGCCATCCGGGCGATGATGTGGCTCAAGCATTTCCAACAGGTTGACGCGGCTTTGATCGAAGCGCAGGAGCGGTTTCCCAGGCAGGCCGAACTTGCCCGGCTCTATGCGGAATCGGCGCAGCATCAAGGCCAATGGGAAGTCGCATGTGAACGATGGGCCGAAGTCCGCCGCCTGTATCCAGCGGTCGGTGGCGGATACACCTTTGGTGCTGGCGCGTTGTGCGTGCTGGGGCATTTCGAGGAAGCCGAAAAGCTTTTGGAATATTGGACGAAAATCGATCCAACGGACATCGTTGGCGCATCTGAATACGCGAAGGTCGCTGAGCAGCTTGGCAAGCTACCGGCCGCGCTGGACCGGTGGCGGCGGATGCAGGAACTCATTCACGACGTCACCGCCTGGGTCGGGGAGGCAAAAATTCTGCTCAAATTGGATCGGAGGGAGGAAGCGGTCGCGGTTCTTGAACGTGCTCGGTGGAAATTCGAGGCTAGCCCACTGCCATCCATGGAATTGTGCCTGATCGTCCAAGCCGAAGGAAATCACGAGGAGACGCTCCGGCAATGGCATAAATTTCGCGACCATTTTCCGGCTTCTCCCGCTGGTTATATCTTTGCTGCCTGGATTTTGCGCGATCTACAGCGACACGATGAGGCAGAAGCAATCCTTCGATTGTACATCGACCGGGATCTGTCGGAGCCGGAACCCGCGATCGAATACGCGCTACTGGCACATGGACGAAAGGAATGGGAGGAAGCGGCGCGGCGATGGAAAAACGTGCGTGAGAAGTTCCCCGAACGCCGTGAAGCGTATCAGTGGGGAGCGGACGCGTTGGATAAGTTGGGGGAACCTGACAAAGCCTCGGAACTGCGTACCTTGGCGCCATGATGCAGAGACCTGTAGTTGATGACGACAGCCGATAAGACCGACGCGGAAATTGTGTGCGACGCACAAGCCGCACTTGAGCAGGGCGATCTGGATGGGTTGCTCACCAAGTGCGCGATCTTGCGCGAGCGCAACCCCAATAACCCCATGGCATATACTCTCGCGATCCATGGACTTTTGGGACAAGGCAGGGTCGATGAAGCCGATGCGCTTTTGGCGACTGCCGCGGAACTTTTCCCGCAGGATATGAATATCGCGATCCAATATGCACAGAATGCCCACCGGCGGGAGGACTGGGACGTTGCGGAATATCGATGGATGCTGGCGGCCTTGCGCTTTCCGGACCAACCCGAAGTACTGATTGGCTTCGCCGATATGCTGACCGGGCAACAGCAATGGACCAAAGCTATCGATTTATGGCGCATTGTTTGTGAACGGGTGACCGAATTCCCGCCAGCGTTCATCCACCTCAGTGAATGCTTTCGCCATGCCGGGCGTCTATCTGAAGCCGACGCGGCCTTGGCCCGGGGATTGGCCGCATTCCCCGACGACGCTGCCATCCATACCCGATATGCCGGGTTGGCCGATATCATGCGGGACTGGAATGAATCGGCCAGGCGTTGGAACGCTGTTAAAACCCGGTTTCCGGAAGTGCCCGAAGCGCCGGTGTGCGAGGCGCTGGCGTTCACCCACCTTTGGCGCTTCGATGACGCCGAGAAGGTTTTGTCCGATGCCATAGCGATCGCTCCATCGGATCGTATTTTCGAACTGCGTCGCGAACAGGCTTGGCTTGGGTTTCGGAAAAGAGACCCTGATTACGCAAAATCCCGATTTGACGCCATGATAAGGGATTATCCAGACCAGGCCGCCGGATATGCGGGCTCCGCCTTGGCGCTGGGTGGTTTTGGCCGGGAGGCAGAAGCCGAAGCGCTGCTGAATCTGGCAACGGAACGGCTCCCATACGACCGAGGTTTGGCTTTTCAGCGCATAGAACTTACCATTGCCCTGGCTCGCACGGATATTGCCGCAGCCAAAAGGGCAATGGGATACCTGGAGGAATTCCGGGTTCGCTTCCCAGACGACCCGGTGGGGTTCGTGCTCGGTGTCCAGTTGCATATGCAGGACAACCAATATGACCCGGCGGTGGAGCTGTTGACTGCCGCTCTGGAGAAATGGCCGGACAACCCCGAGCTGATGCTTCAATATGCTCGATGCGCGGAATTGCAAGGTCAGGCCGACGCGGCCGAACAGCGCTATCGCAGGATGACGCTTGCGCTGCCTTTGCATCCGGACGGCTATCTTGGACAAGCCAGGTTACTTGACCAGCTGGGCTCGCGATAGGCGGCGGAAGCGGTATTGCGAGCGGCGATCAGTAAGCTCACTGGTATCAAACCATTGGCTGTTGCATATGCGACAATCGCCGGGAAATACAATGATTGGCCGGCGGCGGTGCAACGCTGGGCGGATGTTGTCCACCAGTTTCCGAACGATGAAGCGATCGCCCGTGGCCTGTTCGAAGCCCGCCTGGCTTTGATCGGTAGTGAAACACCGAGCGAACCCATCGCCCACGCGGCATCGGACCTGCCTCACCAAGCCGAGGCGGGCGAGCAGCCGAGTGTCGTCGAATTGGCCATGCGGTTTGAAAGCATGGGCGGTGGTGACGGACAAGGGTGTGAATTCGGCATGTTTCAGCGGACGCTCGGTGCCGAGCCGCTGGGATTGTTACGTTGGGCCAGTTTGGAACCGGCAGATGTCGTGGCGGCCCTGCGTGCACGTTTCGAAGGGGTTGGTGATCCCGAGCAGACGGTGATAGGAAAATTGACGTGGCCCGATCACGAAGAATATACCACAAGTGATGTTAAGTACGGCATGCACATGCATTCGTTTATTAATACGTCCACCATGACAGAACAACAGGCAGTCCAGATGCTGGGTCGAAGATTGAAATTTCTGACACGGAAATTTATCGAAGATCTTATCTCTGGTGAAAAAATATTTGTGTATCGAAAGATAACGCGTGATTTGGAAGACAGTGAGATCGACGAGATGCATGCGGCGATGCGATCATACGGGGATAATACCATGCTATACGTTCGCTATGAAGACGGCGATCACCCCAATGGGACCGTCTCGTTCGTCCGGCCCGGGCTGATGATCGGCTATATAGACCGCTTTGCCTTCTCGCGAGATATGCAACGAACGAGCGCGGCGAATGAATCCTGGTTGAGGATTTGTCAAAATGCATATCGTCTTTGGATGGACCGGGGCGCCGCGGACGCCGGTTTGAAGGCTGTACGATGACGATATTCTCCTGATAATCGCCCCTGCCGGCCTCGCGCCTGACCTCCGACGAGGTTTAGGCGCGATGCCAGTGCGGCCAACTGTCAGGTTAATAGGGACTCAGCACGGACGGTGTAGCGGTTTCATTCCAGGCAGCGTGGCCTCGGCAGTAATTTGGGGATCAAGTGGTATGTTCCGTTGTAGGTCTGATTCTATCGGCGATATCCTGGATTCGCTTTTCCCATACGACCCGGTCCAACTGGTTTTCAGCCAGTGCGGATAACGTTTGAAGGACTTCCTGTATTCTCGTCAAATCGCCGCCATGTTCTAACCCATCTTATTCACCGTTCTATTCCGCACACACAAATTATCGTGCCGCGCTTGGCGTAGGCACGCCTTCCCCTCTGCTGGTTTGACCGCGTTTTGGACCATATCTGGCAGGCGCTGGGGGTTGGCTGGCAAGGGAC
>CAIRCM010000126.1 GCA_903877125.1 uncultured Acetobacteraceae bacterium
CCGGCATGACGGGTGGGCATCCGCCACGAGTCAATCATTGCGCGGTCTGGTATTAGAGCGCGTCATTCACGCCGCCGTGTGGTTCCACCTCTGGCGATCACGCGTTAGAGTGATCGCAGGAGGGGGTCAGTGTTCGGCGACTGCACCCAGTGCGCGGCCTCCCGCGCCACCGGTCCGGATCACCCCGCGAAACACCGCCAGTTGGCCCGCGGTCGTGTCATCCCAACTGAAGGGTTCGGCGTAGGCGCGGGTCGCGGCACGATCGGGCAGCGGATCGAATAGCGTCCGCACGCCGGCGGCGATGCCGTCCGGGGTGTTCTCGGGCATGATGACCCCGGCGGCGCGGGTGCGCACGACCTCGGGGTTGCCGGGAATGTTGCTGGCCACGACCGGGGTGCCACAGGCCATCGATTCGAGCAGCACGTTCGCCCAGCCTTCCCGCGACGAGGCCAGGATCGATGCGTCCGCCGCCCCATAGAGCATGGGCAATTCGGCGTGCGGGCGGGCACCGAGGAGGCGGACGCGATCGGTGAGGCCAAAGCGTGCGATGAGGGTTGAGAGACGATCGCGCTCCGGCCCCTCCCCCGCGATCAGCAGGTCGAAATCCGGCAGCCTGGTCATCGCTTCGATGGTACGGTGATGGCCTTTGCGGTCGATCAGAAGACCGACTGAGATCAAGGTTTTCCGGGTCAGGCCCAAGGCCCGACGGGCTGCATCCCGGTTTACCGGCGGGCAAAACAGTGTGGTGTCCACGCCATTTCGCAGGACCGTCACCTTGCCGGGGGGCGCGCCGAGGGCGACGAGGTCGTCCTTCAGCGCGGCACTGACGGTGATCATGGCAGCGGATTGCGCGATCACGCCGCGGATCAGGCGGCGGGGGATGGCATAGGCCGGGAGTTGCGTGACGTCGCTGCCGCGGGCGGTCACAACGACTGGCAGGCCGAAGTGGCGGCCCAGCCAAGTGGCAGCGACACCGTCGGGATAGAAGTAATGGGCGTCAATGGCGTCGAACCGGTTGCCGCTGTCCAGCAGACGGCGCAGGACCGGCACCATGGCTCGGTACATCAGGTAGGGCGTTACCGACATGCCGATTTTGGGGATCAGGCCGTAGCGGGGATGCAGCACCGCGATTCCGTTACGGGTTTCGGATCGCGGTGCCGCGGCGTGCCGCGCCCAGTCGCCGAAGCGCGGGTGGCGGCTGGGAAAATATGGCACCGGAGCGATCACGGTACTAGTGACCTCCCCGCTGGCGAGGAGGTGGCGCAGACGGTTCTCCACGAAGACGCCGTGATTGGGGCGCGCGGCGTTGGGGTAGAGCGTGGAGAAGGTCAGCAGCCGGATGGGCGGCATGGGGCGATTTCGGTCAGGACCCCTTTTTCAACTCGTCGAGCAGTTGCTGGGCGAGTTCCTTTTCCTTGAACGTGGCTTTGGAGGCGACCACGCCGGTCAAAAGCTTGATCGCGTCGTCCTTCTTGCCGGTGTCCTTCAGGGCGACCGCGAGGTGGTATTGGATTCGCGGATCGTTGGCTCCTTCGGCGAATGCCTGACGCAGCAGGGCGACCCCTCCCTCGGCGTTACCCGAGGTGGTCAATATCCAACCGAGCGTATCGGCGGTTTGTGCACTTGGCTGAAGGATATAGGCCTGCCGGGCCAGATCGGTGGACCGGGGATCGTTCGTCTGCTGGTACACCCAGGCGAGATTGTTCAGCGCGGTCGGATCGTGCGGCTTGGCTTTGAGGATCAGTTCCAAATCGGCTTTGGCCTCGGGCAGTTTGTTCAGGCCGATCTCGATTTCGGCCGCCTGCTCCTGCACGGCGTAATCGGTCGGGTTTTTCGCCAACCAATCGCGCAGTGTCTTGAGCGCGTCGTCGGCCTGCCGCGCCCGCAATTCGGCGCCGGCAAGGCGGGAGACGAGGGCACTGGAAGGATTGGTCGTGATGGCGTCCTTGTAGGCGTTGATGGCGTCCTGCACGCGGTTCGCCGCCATGAAGACATCGCCCTTCAGCGCATGGAGCAGTGCGAAATTGCGGTCTTGCGCCATCATGCGGTCGGCAGTCGCCAGGGCTGCCTCGACCCCGGTCGAGCGCAGGTCGATCATCGCCATGTCCTGATAGAGCTGATAGTTGGTCGGGCTCGCGCCGATGCCGGTGGTCAACACGGCACGGGCGGATTCAAAGTCGCCGGACTCGACGAGCAGTGCCACGAGTTGACGGCGGGCACCGACGACGCTGGGGTCGGACTTCAAGAGTTCGCTGTAGGTATCGCGCGCATCCTTCTTCTGGCCCAGCGCGAGTTGCGCGGCGGCGCGCAAGCTCCGCATCGCGGTCGTAGATGCCGACGCCTGGGGCTCGGCGGCGACGAGATCGAGTGCCTTCTGCGGGACGCCCGACCGGATGTAGAGGTCGCCGAGGCTCGAAGTGATCCGGGTGTCCTTCGCGTCGGTGCGATGGGCGTTATCGAGCAGGTTCAGGGCCTGTTCCATCCGGTTGGATTGCACATAGGTCGAGGCCAGCATGCTGAGCGCGGGTTCGGAGGTGGGCGCCTTGGTCAGGATATCCTTGAGGGCTTTCTCCGCTTCTTCCTGCCGCCCGGTCATGGCCAGCACACGCGCGAGATTTACCTGCGCGGGGGCGAAGTCCGGGTTCTTCGCGATTTCGTCGCGAAAGGCCTTTTCGGCGCCGGGCAGGTCGAGCTGGGCCAGCTTGAAGAGGCCTTCGAGGTTCCGCACGATGTCGGTGTCGCCCTCGGCCGCCTTGATTTTTTCGAGCACAAGGGCGGTCTTTTTCAGGTCGCCGGCGGCCATCGAGGCAAAAAACAGGGTCTGACCCACGAGCGGCATTTTCGGCGCCAGTTCGAGCGTATGCTCGAGATCGCCGACCGCGGCATCCACGTCGCCCTGTCCCATCCGCACCGCGGCCAACCTGGTCTGCAGGCCGACATCGTTGGGGGCGAGAGCCTCGGCGCGCTGGAAGTTCACGATGGCGTCCTGGGGCCGGTTCGTCGCGGCATAGGCGCGTCCGAGGAGGTCGTATGCCTCGGCGTCGGCCTTGCCGGATTCGGTAACTCTAGCCAACGTTTCGATCACCAGGTCCGGCCGCTGCTTGGCGAACAGAATGCGGGCCAGGACCTTGTAGCCGGCGAGGTCATTGGGCGCGCTGGTCATATATTTCCGGGCGGAGTCCTCGGCTTCCTCGAATTGGCCCAGTTGTTCCTTCACGTAGGCGCGGAGGAAGTAGCCGCGGGGAATACGGCCCAGAAAGGACTGGATACGCTGGAGCTGCTCGTCGGCGGCCTTGAAATCCCGCGCCTGCGCCTTGATGACCGCGTCGAGATAAAGTCCCTGAATATTGCCTTTCGACCCCTTCAAGACGGTATCGATATCTGAACGGGCTAAATCGACCTTGCCCATTGCCAACGCCAGCTCGGCACGGTCCAGCCGCGCCTGGGTACTGGCCGGCTGATCCTTCACGAGTGCGTCGAGGACAGCCATCGCGCCGTCGATATCGGACCTCATCCGCAACAGCTGGGCCTTGGCCAGAAGCGCCTCCACCGATTTCGGTTGGGCGGCGATCGCCCGGTCGATCTTGGTCTGCGCGCTTGCGAGATCGTTGCGGGCAACCGACAGACGGGCATCGGCGAGTAGCGGTTCGACCGCGTTGGGTGCCGCGGCTTCAGCGTCGGCGAAGGATTTTTGCGCATCTTCCGGCAAATGCAGGTTGAGTTGCGCATAACCGCGGAACACGAGGATCGCTGCGTCGAGCGCGCCGTCCTTGCCCGCTGGCTTGAGCTTTTCCAGCAATTCATTGTTTTTGTTCTGGCTCAGCAGCGCCTGCCCGAGCAGCGGCTGGGCCTGATGGGCATCGTATCCCCGCTCCAGCGCGGCGGTGGCCTCGCGTTCGGCGGCGACGGGATCGCCGAGTTCGATCGCGACGCGGCCGAGCAGGAAATGCGCCTCGGCGTTTTGCGGGTCGCTGCGCACGGCGTTGCGCAGGTCGATCTGGGCCGCTTTCAGGTCGCCCTTTTTGAGCGAGTCACGAGCGTTGGACATATAGTCGGCGTGCGCGGCCATGGGCCATGCGCAGAGCCACGTACCGAGAACGATCCAGCCGAATGAGCTGCTACGCATGAACCTTAACCTCAATCACTAGGTAAGCTGAACGTTTGCCGTTTCCGCGGCCTGCGCCGCCGGATCGGTCCCTTTGCCGCCATCGGGCTCGATTCCGTGCACTTCCAACAGACCATACAACGTCGGCCGACTGATGCCGAGGAGGCGCGCGGCGACCGACAAAGTATGATTGCTCCGCGCCCAGGCGATATGCACGACTTCGCGCTCCGCGCGCAGGCGGGCGGCCCGCAGATCGAGATCCGGGGGACCTTCGGCCGGTGGGGCGAGTTCGAGGTCGGCGGCGTCGATGATCCGGGATTCCGCCATCACGACCGCGCGCTTCATGCGGTTTTCCAGTTCCCGCACGTTGCCGGGCCAGGGGTGGGCGGCAATGGCGGCGTTGGCGGTTTCAGTGAATCCGCGGATATTGCGGCCAAATTCCTGGTTGAAGCGGCTGAGGAAGTAGTTGGCGAGGAGGGCGGGATCACCACCGCGGTCGCGCAGGGGCGGGATACGCACGGTGACCGCGTTCATGCGGTAGAACAGATCGCCGCGGAAGACGCCCTGGGCGATCTTGTCTTCGAGACTGGCATTGGTGGCCGACACGATGCGGACGTCGACCTGAATTTTTTTGCCGGCCGCCGATACGCTCGACAATCTGGTCCTGGAGGAAGCGGAGCAGCTTGACCTGGAGGGGGTGGGGCAGATCGCCGACTTCGTCGAGGAACAGCGTGCCCTTGTTGGCCATTTCGATCTTGCCGATGTTCTGCTTCACCGCGCCGGTGAAGGCGCCGCGTTCGTGGCCAAACAGCTCGCTTTCCAGCAGATTTTCGGGGATCGCGCCGCAGTTGATGGCGACGAAGGGTTCGCGCTTGCGGGGGCCGAGGTCATGCAACGCCTGGGCAAGGGCTTCCTTGCCGGTGCCGCTTTCGCCGAGCAGCAGGACCGGCACGTTGGTCGATGCCAGCTTTTCGATGTCTCGGCAGAGTTTCAGCATGCCGGGGTTGCCGGTCACGATGCGTTCGATCGGGGAGCGTGCGGGGGTCGCGGCGAGGGCGCGATTTTCCTCCTCCAGCCGGTAGAGGTGCAGGGCACGCTCGATGATTGTACGCAGCAGTTCGAGTTCGACCGGCTTTTCGCAGAAGTCGTATGCTCCGGAGCCGATGGCTTTGAGGGCGTTGCGACGTTCGCCGTTGCCGGTGACGACGATCACCTTGGTTTTCGGCGCGATGGCCAGGATTTCGTCCAGTGTCGCGAAGCCTTCGCTCACGCCGTCGGGGTCGGGCGGCAGGCCGAGGTCCATGATGGCGACGGGCGGCTGTTCCCGCTTGACGAGGGCAAGGGCCTGCGGACGCGCATGGGACATCAGGACGTCGCAGGAAGGAAACGCCCAGCGATACTGGGAGCACAGGCCTTCGTCGTCCTCGACGATCAAAAGTTTGGGTTTCGCCATACCCGTTCCCTATTCACCTTCCAGCGCGGCCGGTGCGATAACCCCAGTCGGCACCGCCGGCAACAATATGCGCATTGTCGTCCCTTGTCCCAGCCGGGTCAGCACCAGAAGGTCGCCGCCGGCGTCGCGCAACAGTTCGCGCGCCTGAAACGCACCGATCCCATGTCCCTCGCCCTTTGTCGTGGAGAACGGACGGAACAGCGTATCGCGCACGAATTCCGGGGTCATTCCAGGGCCTTGATCGACGATATCGATCGTCACGCTCAGGTGCTCTCGTCGCAGATCGACGGTCACGACCCCCTCTCCGGTCGCTTCCAGCGCGTTATTCAGCAAATGCGTCAATACCGCGTCGAAGGCCTCGGGGTCCATCGCGATCCCGGACTCCCGCCCGTCATCGCGCACGTCGATGCGGGCGGAGCGGTTGACGCGGCATGCGTCCACGACGCTTTTCACGTGCTGAGCCGGCGCGACGAGGGTATGGCTGCGCTCCTGACGGTCAGCACGCAAGCGGTCCAGCAGACGGGTGATTTTGCCCACCGATGCGCGCACCGTCACCAGCATGTCGCGCTGGAATTCGGGGTTGTCGGCATGGACCTCGGCGTTGGCCAGCAGCATCGACAGCTGGCCTGACACGTTTTTGATGTCATGGATGACGAACGCGAAGCGCTGGCTGTATTCGCGCAACTGGCGTGTCTGATCGAGGATCTGGGCCGCACGCTGTTCGGCGATGCGGCTGGCGACTTCCCGCCCGACGACACGCAGGAGATCGAAGGCTTCCCGTTCCAGTTTGAAGGGCGCCCGGGATTCGGCCAGCACGACGAAGCCGATGAGGTTGCCGAAGTGGTTCAGCGGCACGGCCAGCCAGGCACGCGGCAGGCTGGCCAGAGCCTCCCCAGCCCCGGGTGCGTCGCGGAGCACGACGGTCCAGTCGCCGTCGCGGAACAGCGGGACGAGCGGGCTGCCGGGCGGGATGGGTTCGGGCGCGGCGGGCATGTTGAGCGAGCCGGCCCACTGGAACGCGACATCTTCGGGCGCGCGGACGAACAGCACCCCGGCGGGGCTGTCGACGACCTGCGCGACGGCGAGAATGGCACGCTTGTGCAGGCCGACATAGGCCTCGGGCGCGGTCAGGGTATCGATGCAGCGCATCCACTCCCGCCGATAGTCGTAGCGGCTGGTAAAGAAATGGTCGATCAGCATGAAGCGCAGGCGGGAACGTACCGACCCGGAGGTCAACAGGACCGCGACGGTCAACAGGCTGGCGAAGATCAGGGTGACTTCGGCGACATAGCCCCACTCGGCGCCGCCGCGACGGACGATTTCCCCGGTGACGGCGATGGCGACGAGAAAGATGCCGGCGGCGATGAGGGTGAAGCTGTGAAACACCACCTCCCGGGAGACATGGATATCGATTTTCCAATCGTTTCTCTGCAGCGCCAGCGCGACGAGGCGATCCGCTATCGCGACCGGCTGGAGAAGATGCAGCGCGAACAACCGGGCCTGTTGGCCGAGTATCAGAACATGGACCGCGACTACGGCGTTCTGCGCAAGAGCTACGAGGAACTGCTGGGTCGTCTGCAGCAGGCCAATATCGCGCAGGCCGCGGACACGCAGGCCGACAAGGTCAAGCTTCAGGTCATCGATCCGCCGGAGGTTCCGCACCTGCCGGCCGCGCCCAACCGCATGCTGCTCATCACCGGCGTACTGTTTGCCGGCATCGCCGCGGGGGTCGGCGTGACGCTGCTGTTCGGGCAGATGGACCGATCGTTCTCGACGGTGGACGATCTGCGCACCCTCGGCCTGCCGGTCCTCGGAGGCATTTCTGTCCTCGGCATGGCACCATTACGGCAGCGGCTGATGACGGTGCTGCGCTTCGGTTTCGCGGTCGCGATCCTGGTGGGTACCTATGGCGTGCTGATGATCATCATTCTCCGCAAGACGGCGCTCATCTGAATGCTCAAACCCAAATCATCGCATCTGGTCGAACGGGTCGCGGAAAAACTGCTGCAATCCGGCTCGCTGGAAGAATCCGCGGCCCATCTGCTCGATCCCGATCAGCCGGTCGTCACCAAGCCGGAACCGGCTCGGCCCCAGATCGCGCGCGACCCGGCACGGCCCGCGCGACCCAATCGGTCCGCGCTGTTCGCACCGCGCCCGGACGAAGCCGCGACGACGATCGCCAGCCCCCGTCCGGCGGCGACACGGCAGGCCGATCCAGGGGAATACACAGAATCCAACGTGGTCCCGGCTCGGCCGCGCCGTCCCCAGGCGCCGGAAATGACGGTACGTCCGATGGCGCCGTCGGTCCTGGCAGCCGAAGCTCTGGCGCCAACAACGCTGTCCAACCCCGACCTTCTACAAGCCCGGAGCGCGATCGACGCGGTCGCGCTGGAACGCGGCGGAATGGTGGACTGGTCGCGCACCCGCAGCCGCATTTCCGAAGAGTTCCGTCTGGTGCAACGCCAGATTCTGCGCACCGCGTTCGGACCGGGATCGGACCCCGGGTTCTCCAACCTGCTGATGGTCACGAGCGCCCGTCCTGGGGAGGGTAAAAGCTTCACCTCGGTCAACCTCGCCGGCAGTATCGCCCGTCAGGGGGACCATCACGTGCTGCTGGTGGACGCCGACTCCAAGCGCGACTCCTTCTGTTATTCGCTGGGACTGGCGGAATCGCGCGGGCTGCTCGACCTCGTGGCGAACCCGAAGCTCGACCCGGCGCCGCTGATCGTGAAAACACCGATCGAGCGCCTGTCGATCCTGCCGGTCGGCCGGGAACGCGAGCGCAGCGCCGAGCTGTTCTCGACGAAGGAAATGACGCGACTGATTCAAAGCCTGGGACGCCGCTACGCTGACCGGCTGCTGATCCTGGACGCGCCGCCGTGCCTGTCCACGTCCGATCCGGCGGTGCTGGCGCCGGTCGTCGGACAGATTCTCTTCGTGGTCGAGGCGGATCGCACGCAGCGCGACGAGGTTGAAGCCTCACTGGATCTGATCCAGGCCTGCCAGACGATCACGATGGTGCTGAACAAGCAGCAGATTTCGTCGCGCTACACGTTCGGCGCCTATTCGTCCTATTATTCGTCCTGACGTCGCGTGCGCCGGAATCCACCCCGTGTTCCCTGAACCCGCGAGCCGCAATGGGTTCGGGCCGTCTTGCCGGTGGACCGGCATCGCGGTCGTGGCCGCGATCGCGGTGCTGGCCGAGCCCGCGGCGGCTTTTCCGATCGCCGACACGACGGATGCGGGCGGCAACAGCACCACGACGGCTCTTTCGACCCCGGATGCGCAGGATCTGACGCATCAATTGCAGATTGCCGGCGGACTGCCGATCCCCGGCGGTGCCGGCGGCGCCGGCTGGACGATCATACCGAGCGTATCGGTGCAGGAGGGACTGACCGACAACGTGATGCAGGTCCACAGTCCGATGCGCTGGGACCTGACGACGACGTTATCGCCGGAGATTCTTATTTCCGGTCAGACGCAACGCGTGCAGGTGCGGGTTGACTACGCGCCGGTACTGATCGTCAACGCCCGGACCGGGTCGCAGAACGCGCTCAATCAGCAGCTCAACGGCACGGCGACGATCAACGCGTTCGAGGATCTGGCCTTCGTCGACATCAGAGCGCTCTCGGGCGTGCAGTCCACGCGCGGTGCGCTTGGTTTGGGCGGCACGATCGGCAGCGGCGGTTCCGGCGGATTCACCGCGGGATCGATAGGTGGTCTGGGCGCCAGCACCAGCACGCAGCAGAACACGGTGCAGACCAGCAGTCTTGGCATCTCGCCCTATTTGATCAAGCGGTTCGGCGACTACGGCACGGCGAAGATCGGCTACTCGTTCAACGTGTCGCAAAGCCGCCCGGTCACCGGATTTACCTTTATGCCTTTCCCCACCGGCGGCGGCGCGCAGCAGTTGGTATCGAACGAACTCACGGCATCGTTCGTCACGGGCCAATTTCTTAACGACTTCCAAAACACGATCAATCTGGATTTCAGCCAGTCGCACGGTTCGGGCTCGATCACCGGCGGTTCCACGACCGTGTCGTCCCTTGGCGCCGGAAGCCTGACGTCGACGCGACAGATCGTAACGGACTCGCTCAGCTATGCGATCACCCATACGCTCACCGCGACGGCCTCGATCGGGCATGAGCGGATCGCTTACAGCCAGTCGGCGCAAACGACGATCGACGACATGACGTGGTCGATCGGGGGCACCTATTCGCCCAGTCAGTACACCTCGATCACGATCACCTACGGCCGGCAACAGGGCGAGACATCGATTTCGTTCAACGGGCATGCGCAGATCACACCGCGTACCGTCGTTTCCGCGAGCTACACCGACACGCTCGGCACCCAACTGGAAAATCTACAGAATCAGCTCAATCAAGGCGTGGTGAGCGCGAACGGGACGTTCGTCAACGGGCAGACGGGCGGGCAATTATTCGGCGCGACAAATGGCTTGGCGGTTCAGTCCGGGGTGTTCCACTTCAAGACCCTGACCGCGACGGCGACGACGCAGCTTGACCGGGACACGGTCAGCCTAACCTTCAACGCTTCGACCGGGACCAGCGCGAGCGGCAACAGTGCGGGTGCGGGCGGGAGCCAGTCTTCGGACGGCATCATATTGAGCTGGGTCCACGAGTTGCGGCCGGACATGCGGCTATCGACTTCGGCTTCGTATAATCTGACGTCGGGCGGGACCACCGGCAGTGGCCAGAGCATCGCGTTCAACACCAGCTTGATCTATACTCTCACGGACAGCCTGTCCGCGTCGATGCGTTACAGTTTTTTCCGCAGCACCTCGCAGAACACGGCTTACGATCTATATGAAGATATCTTCGTCGTCGGCTTCACCAAGAAATTTTGACGGGTCACCGTGTACGAGAAATTCTATCACCTGACCGGGATACCGTTCCTGCTGACGCCGGACCGCCGATTCTTCTTCGGCTCCCGCGGTCACAGCCGGGCGATTGCGCATCTGGTGTACGGACTTTCGCAGGAAGAGGGTTTCGTCGTCATCACCGGGGAGGTGGGCGCCGGCAAGACAACGCTGGTGGAACAGCTTTGGACCCAACTCGACCGCAGCACCTATGTGATGTCGCGCGTCGTCACCACGCGCGTTTCGGGCGACGATCTGCTGCGACTGGCGATGGCCGGGTTTGGGCTGGAAGCGGAGATTTCGTCGGACAAGGCGACACTGCTGGTGCGCTACGAGCAACTGGTGCGGGAGCACCGCAAACAGGGGCGGCGGCTGCTTCTGCTGGTCGACGAGGTGCAGAACCTGCCGCTTAGCGCGCTGGAGGAGTTGCGCATGCTGTCCAACATCACGGTGGACGGCAAGGCGTCGGTGCAGACGATCCTGCTGGGTCAGCCGCAGTTCCGGCCAATGCTGGCCGCGCGCGACGCGGATCAGCTGCGTCAACGTGTACTGGCGTCGTATCACCTGGGGCCGCTGTCGGACACGGAGACCCGCGGCTACATCGAACACCGGCTGAAGCTTGTCGGCTGGAAGGAGTATCCCGCCTGGGATGCCGCGGCGTTCGATGCCATTCACCGGCAGACTGGCGGTATACCGCGGCGGATCAACACGCTTTGTTCCCGCGTGCTGCTGCTGGGCTCGCTGGAGGAAGTCCACCGCATCACCGCCGATATGGTGAACACGACCGCCGATGAGTTGAACGAGGACCTTGGTGCCGGGGGCGTGGCGATGCCGGAAGCGGAGGCCCCTGCCCCGGTCTTCGCGCCGCCGGTCGCGGCGCCGTCGCGCGAGGTCGAATCCCTGGCCGGGCGGATCATGGTGCTGGAACAGGGTGCGCTGCGGCAGGAACGGATGCTGAAACGGTTGCTGGAGATCATGGAAGCCAGGGTGCCGCAATGAACGCCCAATGGAACGCCATGACGGTGGATGTCGAGGATTATTATCAGGTCCAGGCCTTCGCGCACTGCGTCGACCGCGCGGACTGGGATGGTTTCGAATCACGGGTGGAGGCGAATGTCGACCGTATCCTGGGGCAATTCGACGCGGCCGGCGTCAAGGGAACGTTCTTCACGCTTGGCTGCGTTGCCGAACGCAACAAGGGGATGGTGCGGCGGATCGTCGCGGCGGGGCATGAACTCGCCAGCCACGGATGGGCGCATATTCGCGCCGACACGCAGGACCCCGAGACCTTTCGGGCGGACGTGACGCGGACCCGGCAGACGCTGGAAGATATCGGCGGCGTGCCGGTCGTGGGGTACCGGGCGGCGACTTTCTCGATCGGCGCGCGCAATCTGTGGGCGTTCCGGGTATTGGAGGAGTGCGGTTACCGGTACAGTTCCTCGATCAACCCGATCCAGCACGATCTGTATGGGATGCCTGACGCGCCACGGGTGCCGTTTCATCCCGAAGGCTGCGCGTTGTGGGAAATTCCCATGACAACCGTGCGTGCGTTCGGGCGCAACTGGCCCTGTTCGGGTGGTGGATATTTTCGGCTGTTGCCAACGGCGCTGTATTACCGCGGCCTCGGGCGGGTCAACAAACGCGAAGCTCGCCCTGGAATTTTCTACTTTCACCCGTGGGAGAGCGATCCCGGACAACCGCGCATCGCCGGTTGCGGCTGGAAGTCGCGCATCAGGCACTACACCAATCTGTCGCGCATGGGCCCGGCGTTGGACCGGCTGCTGCGGGATTTTGCCTGGGACCGCATGGACCGCGTTTACGCATCGGTTCTGACCCGTTAACCGACGCGCATGCCAATCACACTCCGTCCTCTGGAAGCCGCGAGCGAACCCGCTTGGGATGCGTTCGTCGATGCGATGCCCACTGGCACGTTCTTTCATCGCGCCGCCTGGCGGCGGCTGATCGCTGAGGAATTCGGGCACCTCACCTTCTATACCTACGCTGAACGGGACGGGGCGATCGTCGGCGTGCTGCCGCTGGTGCAAATGAAAACGCTGCTGTTTGGCAACACGCTGACGTCGGTGCCGTTCTGCGTGTATGGCGGGCCGTTGGCGGCGGAGGCTGACGCGGCGGAGGCGCTGGCGGATTACGCCGCCTCGCTGCTGGCAGAGACGGGGGCGAGTGCGGTGGAATTCCGTCACCGGGAGCCGGTGGTCAGCGACTGGACGGAGCGACCGGATCTGTATGTGACGTTCCGCAAGCCAATCGTGGCGGACAACGAGGCGAATATGAGGGCCATTCCGCGCAAGCAGCGTGCCATGGTTCGCAAGGGGATTCAGAACGGGCTCTCGTCCGTGGTTGAGCATGACGCGACGCGGCTGCACCGGATCTATGCCGAGAGCGTGCGCAATTTGGGGACCCCGGTGTTCTCCCGTCGCTGGTTTATGTCGTTAATGCACCGGTTCCGCGACTGTGCGGATATTGTTACAATCATGCATGGCGAAACACCGGTCGCATCGGTGATGAATTTCTATTTCCGCGACGAGGTGCTGCCGTATTACGGCGGCGGCACCTTCGCCGCGCGGCAGGTCGCGGGCAACGACTTCATGTATTGGGAAGTCATGCGCCGGGCGGCGGACCGGGGCCATCGGATGTTCGATTTCGGCCGAAGCAAGCTGGGCACCGGCGCGTTCGCGTTCAAACATAACTGGGGATTCGAGCCGGCGAAGCTGCCGTACCGCTACAAGCTCGCGCCGGGGCAGGAAATCCCCGACCATAATCCGCTGAACCCGAAATACGCGCTGTTCATCGCGGCATGGAAGCGTCTGCCGTTGCTGGTGGCGAACGCTGTTGGGCCGCATCTGGTACGGGGATTGGGGTGAGGAAGCCGTCGCTGCTGTTTCTGATCCAACGCCTGCCCTATCCGCCGACCAAGGGCGAGAAAATCAGGGCGCTGCAAATCTTCCGCCATCTGGCGCAGTGGTACGACATTCATCTTGGCTGCCTGCTGGACGATCCCGCCGACGCCGAGCATGTGGAGACGGTGCGGGAGATGTGCGCGGGATTATATGTGGCGCGGCTCGATCGGCGGATCGCGACACTGCTTTGCCTGCGCGGTCTGTTGACTGGGGAAGCCCTCAGTGTGGTGTATTTCCGTGATCGCGGTCTGGCGCGTTGGGTGCGGGCTATCGTCGATCGGGTCAAACCGGCGATGACGTTCGTCTATTCCTCCAACATGGCGCCCTATGTGCTGGATTTGCCCCAGGCAACGCCGTTGGCGGTCGATCTCGTGGATGTCGATTCGGAAAAATGGCGTGCCTACGCGGACACGCTCAGCGGGCCGAAGCGATGGATCTATCGGCGCGAATGGCGGAAAGTCGCCGCGCTTGAGCAGCGTATCGCGGGCCAGGCGGATCTGTGCAGTTTTGTTTCGGATGCCGAGGCGGCGCTGTTCACGGCGCTGGTACCAAACAGCCGCGCCCAGGTTCTGGGGGTCAGCAACGGCGTCGATCATGCCTATTTCGATCCTTCCGGCGACTATCCCAAGGTCTTCGACACCGGGGTCGCGAACTACGTGTTCACCGGGACGATGGACTATCCGCCCAACGCGGACGCGGTGGTCTGGTTCGCAACGGAGATTCTGCCCGCGATCCGCCGCGCTTTGCCCGGTGCGTGTTTCCACATCGTCGGCCATAGCCCAAGTGAGGCGGTGCTGGCTTTGACCAGAATCGAGGGGGTGAAGGTGACCGGACGGGTGGCCGATGTGCGGCCGTACGTCGCACATGCCACAGCGTCGGTCGCGCCGTTGCGGATCGCACGGGGTATCCAGAACAAGGTCCTGGAGGCGATGGCGATGGCTCGGGCGGTGGTGGTGACGTCCGACGGCCTGGAGGGCATCGACGCGGAGCCAGGCAAGGAGGTGATCGTGGCGAACACCGCGGCGGCGTTCGCCAACGCCTGCATTGGTCTGGCGACAGGCAGCGAAGCCCGGACGATGGGCGAGGCTGCGCGATCCTGCGTCCTGCGGCTATACAACTGGTCCAGTCGGCTTGGCCGGTTCGATGATATGTTGCGGCCCTCGGAGACCCTGAAATGAGCATCGCCGAGCCGATGGACGAAATCGAAGACGACCAGGATTCCGAGCCGTCCGGTGCCTGGGATGCGATGCGAGGCACTGCTGTCAGCCTTCTGATTGGCATCCTGCTGCTAGGTCTGGTCTTCCGGATGGAAGCGACTGCAGCGGTTCAGACATGGTGGGATTCGACCGCTTACAACCACTGCATCATGGTGGTGCCGATCGTCCTCTATTTGCTTTGGGACCGCCGGGACACGTTGCGAGGGCTGGCGGCCCGTCCGGTGCCCTGGGTCGCTCTGGCCGGGGTTCCGCTGGCGGGAGCGTGGCTGATCGCGGAGCGTCTGGGGATCATGGAGGGGCGGCAACTCCTGGCCATGAGTTTTCTGGAGCTGCTGTTTCTGGGGGTGATGGGCTGGAAGCTTTGGACAGCGATGTCGGGCCCGTTGCTGTATCTTTACTTTCTCGTCCCGTTTGGCGAGTTCCTGACACCGCGCCTGCAGGACCTAACGGCGGTGTTCGTCCGGCATGGGCTGGAGATCGTGAATATCCCCGCGTATGTCGACGGGTACACGATCGAAATCGCAGAGGGGCCATTCTTCATCGCCCAGGCTTGCGCCGGTTTGCGGTTCCTGATCGCCGCGATCGCGTTTGGCGTGCTTTATGCGCTCCTGATGTACCGCAGTCCGATCCGACGTGCGGCATTCATCTTGGTTTCCATCATCGTTCCTATCATCGCCAATGGCTTTCGCGCACTGGGGATCGTGTCCTTGGGGCATATCCTGGGTAGCGCGGAGGCAGCGGCGGCTGACCACGTGCTTTACGGCTGGATGTTCTTTTCACTGGTGATTCTGTTGTTGCTGGCGTGCGGGCTGCCGTTCCGGGAGGATGGCCGACCGGAACCCGCGCGACCGGCGCCGATGGGGGATGGTTCCCACGTGCTGGGCGGTATTTTCGCGACCGGGCTGGCGGTGCTGATCGCGGGGATCAGCCCGGTGGCGGCAATGCTGCTCGACCGCTCGGCCAGTGTCGTATCGCAACGACTGGTGGCGTTGGATCCCGACGCGTCCTGCACCAGCGCACCGGGCACACCACCCGTTCGTGCTCGGCCGCCAGCCGGGGGCAAGGCGATCGACCAACGGATCACCTGCGCCGATGGCAGCGCTTACGACGTTCATATCGTCGCGTTTTCCCCGCGGAGCACGGCGGGACCGGTGATGGCGGAACGCCGCCGGCTCGACCACCCACCGGGCGTGGAAGAAACCAGTGAGCACTGGATGGAGCCGGGGCCGCATGTCTGGCGGATCCTGGTCGGCACGGAGGAACATTACGCGATGGCGCTGGGCCTTTGGATCGACGGACAACCGACGATGGCGGGGCTGCCGGTGCGGGCCGCGATGGCCTGGAACAGTCTGCTGGGTGGGACAACTGCCCCGATCCTGGTGTCAGTTACGCCTGTCGTGGACTGGGCGCACAAGGACGGTGCAGGCCAGCAGGCGATCGAGGCCAAGCTTTCGGCGTTCCTGCTCGCGCATGCCGGGTGGGAGGCGCAGTTGCGGGTGATGGCGGAAGCCTCACATATGTAAGGCACGCCCCTCGACCGCGAGGGCGGCTTCCTTCACGGCCTCGTTCAAGCTGGGGTGGGCGTGGCAGGTGCGGGCGACGTCCTCCGACGAAGCACCGAATTCCATGGCGAGCGCCAGTTCGGCGATCAGGGTGCCAGCATCGGGGCCCAAAATATGGGCGCCGAGCAGCCGGTCGGTCGTCTTGTCGGCGAGGATTTTGACGAAGCCGTCGGTGCTGCCCATGGCTCGGGCGCGGCCGTTGGCGGTGAATGGGAACTTACCGACATTGTAGGCGATGCCGGCGGCTTTCAGTTCGTCCTCGGTTTTGCCGACGGCGGCGACTTCCGGCCAAGTGTAGATCACGGCGGGGATGACGTCGTAGTTCACGTGGCCGGCCTGGCCGGCGAGGCGTTCGGCCAGCGCGACGCCCTCATCCTCGGCCTTGTGGGCCAGCATGGGGCCGGCGATGGCGTCGCCGATGGCATAGATGCCGGGGACATTGGTAGCGAAATGGGCGTCGGTTTTAACGCGGTGGCGGTCGTCGAGCGCGACGCCGGCGGCTTCCAGGCCGAGACCTTCGGTGTAGGGGCGGCGGCCGATGGCGAGCAGGACGATATCGGCCTCGATCTGCGTGACGGCGCCGCCCTTGGCGGGTTCGGCGGTCAGGGTGACGCCGTTTTCGCCGACCACGGCGCCGGTGACCTTGGTACCGAGTTTGAATTTCATGCCTTGCTTGGCGAGGACGCGCTGGAAGGCGGTGGCGATCTCGGTGTCGATGCCGGGGACGATCCGGTCGAGGAATTCGATGACGGTGACCTCGGCACCCAAACGGCGCCAGACGCTGCCGAGTTCGAGGCCGATGACGCCGGCGCCGATCACCACGAGATGGCCGGGGACCTTGTCGAGTTCGAGCGCGCCCGTGGAAGTGACGATGCGTTTTTCGTCGGCCTCGACACCGCGAAGGGGGGCGGACTCGCTGCCGGTGGCGATGACGATGTTTTTGGCTTCGTAGACGGTGC
>CAIRCM010000127.1 GCA_903877125.1 uncultured Acetobacteraceae bacterium
GGAAGGCGTCCTGTCGTGAGCCTAACATGAAGCCAGTCGGAAAGCCGGATGCGGGAAACCCGCACGTCCGGTTTGATGAGCGGGGGAGGGAAACGGGTTGCCTTGGCAATACCGCGCCCTTCCTCGACTCTACCGAAAAAAAAGCCAACGTTCGTCCATACGTCGGCGGTTCCCGGCATTGCTCAGGCGGCACGCGGCACGAGCCGGCGGAGGGCCGCTCCGCCTATGGCACGAAACAGATCGGCGAAGCGCTCAAACCGCCCCAACCGCGGCCCGCCCGGCAACCCGCCCGAAAATCAGCGCCTTCCCAAACGCCGAGCCGGTCATATAGGCCGCGCCGTGCAGCCCAGCCGTAACCTCGCCCGCGGCCCAAAGCCCCAGGATCGGCTCTCGAAACACGTCCAGCACTTGCATCCGGGGAGTCACTGTCAGCCCGCAATAGGTGCCATACAGCGCCGCGGTTGAGGCATGCGCGTAAAACGGCCCGGTCGCGATTGGCACCAACGCCCCGTGATTGTGTACCAGATGCTTCCGCCCGAAATCCGGATCCGAACCGTTCGCCACATGGCCGTTGTAGCGAGCCACGGTCGCGCGCAACGCAGCCGGGTCCAGTCCCGTCTTCCCGGCCAACTCTTCCAGTGTCGCCGCCTCGATCAGCGAACCCGCCTGATGCCGGTGCCGCACGTCGAAAATCGACACGCCTTCCTCATGCGCCTCGTAGATCGGCCGGTCGAAAATCTGCCAGGTATGCGCACCCGATTGAACCAAACAGGCGGTGCCCAAAAGCTTGTAGGACAACGATTCGTCGACGTATCGCTGGGCGGACTCGTTGACCGCGATCGCGCCCTTGTAGACCGACAGCAGGCTGTGCCGGTTCGAATGATCCGTCGGATGCTTGCCGAACGTCCCCTGGATATACGCGACATCGCCGACGCCCGCGCCCAGTTGCCACGCCATCAGCAGCCCGTCGCCGGTATTGCCTTCCCCGCCGGTGACCCACGCCCGCGCGACCGCCGGAGCGAAGGTGCCCACCAGACCCGGATTTCGCGTGAACCCCCCGGCGGTCACGATCGCGCCACGCCGGACGGCGACGTCGAACATCTCCCCGTCCTGGAAAACCCACACCGCGGAAACGCGATTGTCAGTCCGGATCAGCCGTTTTGCCTCGGCATTGGTCGCGATCGTGATGTTGCGATGCGCTTTGGCATGCACCGCCAAGGTCTGGATCAGGGCATCGGGATCGACCACATGGCAGCGAGGCACCGTCTGCCCGGACGAAGCATCCGGCTTCGGTCCAAACGGCACACCCCGCGCCACCAGCCAATGATAAGTATCCAACTGGTTGTCGACATAAGCCCGCACGATCGCCGGATCGCTGGCACCCTGACCCACGACCATCAGGTCCCGATAGAGCAGATCGTTGGAATCCCCGATCCCATTCCGATGCTGAATATCCGTCCCGGCAAACGCCAGCAAACCCCCGCATATCCGCGACGAACCGCCGGGTTCGGCGGTCTTTTCCAGCAACAGCACTTCCGCCCCGCGATCCGCTGCGGTCAACGCGGCCGCGAACCCCGCCGCGCCCGCGCCGATAACGACGATGTCGGTTTCCATCTCCGGCATGTCAGAATTTCACCTTCTCCACCCCATAGAACCGCCCGACCTCGTCGATGCGTTCATGGCTCGATACCGAATTGAAGAACCCATGCCGGCTATGTTTGATTCCCGTCGCCCGCTGCAAATCCACCATCAACTCGGCCATCTTCAGCGTGCTGCCCAGCCCGTCGATGATCGGCACATCGTCGACACGCGACACCCCATTCCGAGCCATTAACAGATTCAGCGGAACTTCGCCCGGAATGATCACGTCGGCCCCGGTTTCCTTGATGACTTTCCGCGCCGCCTCCTGAAACTGCGCGATCGCTTTCTCGGGGTTGGCATAAGCCTCCAGCACCCCGCCAAACCCCAGCCCCGAGGCAACCACCCCGGCGCAACGCGATTCCAACCCGTACTGGCGGATCTGTTCCTGATACAGCGGGATCATCCGGTCGATGAACAGCATGATCGCGAAACGCTGCCCGAACATCGTCGCCAGATGGCAGCACGTCTCGCCCATGCCGATAACGGGAATATCCAGCATGGACCGAGCTTCCCGCAGCATCGGATTCGGCAGCGTGCACATCGCATAGGCGTCGAACTTCCCCGCCTCGGCGGCGCGTCCGGCGGCGATCCACTGGTGCCCATGAATCCAAAAGGTGTAACCGTAGCCGATATCGTTGCCGGGATAGTTGGTCGGGTAGGTGCCCGGCAACTGCCCATGCAGCACGACCTCCGTGTCCGGACGCAGCACCTTCGCGGCATGCGCGCGAATCGCCTCGGGATATCCGGGCAGGTCTTCCAGGACGGTGAAACTCTGGTGCCAGATGCGCATGCTCATGAGAGAAATTCCTTGTCGTGCCTACCGGTCCCGGGCCTGTCGCCGCAGCCACTCGTCCGCGGCGTCCCCCAGTGTCTTGTCGGTACCGTCTTTCAGCCACGCCATGAACGCCCGGTCAAATCTGAAAGCCGCCCCGCACTGCTCAATGAAGAAGCGCCGAACCGCCTGCGTGTGGCGATACCCGCGCCCGATCGGTGTAGCCCGCGTCATGGCCCCGCTATGCCAGTCGAACCCCGCCATTACGCCCCCTCATCCATCCGCACCCCCGGATGAAAATGCGCGTAAACCCTCCGAGCGGTCTCCCGGCTGATCCCCGGCGCGGCTTCCAGATCGCCAAGCCCCGCCATTTTTACCCCGCGCGCGGAGCCAAAATGGTTCAGCAAAGACCGTTTTCTGGCCGACCCAATCCCAGCGATTTCGTCAAGCTCGCTCACCCGGATCGCCTTGGAACGCCCGGCACGATGGGTGGTGATCGCGAACCGGTGCGCCTCGTCGCGCAGCCGTTGCAGAAAATACAGCACCGGATCTCGCGGCGGCAGCTGAAACGCCGCCATCCCATCGGTATGGAACCACTCCCGCCCGGCATCCCGATCCACGCCCTTGGCGATCGCGATCAGCTTCACATCGTCCACGCCCAACTCGTCCAAGACCGATCGGGTCGCCGACAATTGCCCCGCGCCGCCGTCGATCAACACGATATCCGGCCAATCCTCGGCCCCACCGCCCTCGGCCCGTTCCTTCAATCCCCGTGTGAACCGCCGCGTCAGCACTTCCTTCATCATCGCGAAGTCGTCGCCCGGCGCGATCGGCCCGCGGATGCCGAATTTCCGGTAGGCGCCCTTGATGAATCCTTCCGGCCCGGCCACGACCATCACGCCGTACGGGTTCGTGCCCATGATGTGGGAGTTGTCGTAGATCTCGATCCGCGCCGGCGGCGTCTCCAGCTTGAACAGCGCCGCGACGCCTTCCAGCAGCTTCGCCTGTCCCGCGCTTTCCGCCAGCTTCCGCTCCAGCGCCTCCCGAGCATTGGTGTGCGCATGCTCCACCACCGCGTGCTTTTCCCCGCGCTGCGGCACCGCGATCTCCACCCGACGCGACGCCTTCAACGAAAGCGCCTCCTGCACCAGCTCCTGCTCCGCGATCGCATGACTGAGCAGCAGCAGTGGGGGAGGGGGCTTGTCGTCGTAAAACTGTGCGATGAACGCCCCCAGCACCTCCGCCGTTTCCTCGGCGCGGGCATGGGTGGGAAAGAAGGCTCGGTTGCCGTTGTTGCGCCCGCCGCGGACGAAAAACACCTGCACGCAGGTTTGCCCCGCGCTCTGCCAGGCCGCGATGACATCCGCGTCTTCCAGACTCGCCGGATTGATCACGTCGTTGCCCTGCACGAAGGTCAGCGCTCGGATGCGATCCCGCACCGCCGCGGCATGTTCGAATTCCAGCGCTTCGGCGGATCGCTCCATCTCCGCCGCAAGTTCCTTCTGCACCGCCCCCAGCTTGCCCGCCAGAAACGCCTTCGCCTGCCCAACCAGAATTGCGTAGTCCGCTTCCGATATCCGCCCCACGCACGGCGCCGAACACCGTTTGATCTGGTGCAGCAGACACGGCCGCGCGCGGGTCGAGAACACGGTGTCCGCGCAGGATCGCAGCAGAAATACCCGCTGCATCGCGGTCACCGTCTGATTCACCGCCCAGGCCGACGCGAACGGCCCCCAGTAGCTGCCCTTGCGCGTGCGCGCCCCCCGATGCTTCGCGATCTGCGGATAGGGGTGATCCTCCGTCAGCATCAGCCACGGGTAGGATTTGTCGTCCCGCAGCACGATGTTGAACCGCGGCTTCAATCGTTTGATCAGGTTGGCTTCCAGCAGCAGCGCCTCGGCCTCGGTATGGGTGGTGATGATCTCCATCGACACCGTTTCCGACACCATCCGGCGCAGCCGTTCCGGCAGCCGAGCGATCTGGGTGTAGGATGTCACCCGTTTCTTCAGGCTGCGCGCCTTGCCCACGTAGAGGGCATCCCCTTTGGCATCGAGCATACGATACACGCCAGGGTTGCCCGGCATGGTCTCCAGCGCGGTCTCGATGACCCCCACGCCTTTGGCCGGCGCAGGGGGGGGGGCGGGTTCAAGCGCGTTCATACGGCCATAGGTGAGTGCACGATGGCAATAAGATCAAGGGGTTTGCCGCCGGCCGCCCAGGTCGGGCGCTTTTATCCACGAAACCTGTGGATAAGTTTGTGGGCAAAACCAGGAGCAACGTCGGCTCAGCCGCCTGTACCCTACCGTTGGTTATCTTTGCTGTAATATTAGGCAATTCATAAGTCATTGATATTAAAATATTCTTGCGATCTGAGTGTTATCAAACGAAAACATCTCTGTAAGATGCGGTAATCATTGAACCCGGGGCCTAGCTGGTGGACAAATCTCGCTGATATCGCTCGATCTCGACTCCGGCGGACGCCGCGTCGGCGAAGATGTCAAGCTTTTCGACACGGATTCGTGCCATCCTCACCCGTTTGTCGGACAGGCAGGCGGTGGCGATACGCTCCGCCAGGGTCTCCACCAACCGCACGTGGCCCGACGCGACGATGGCCCTGACACCATTCGCAACTTTTTCATAATCGACTACCCTGGGTAGCTCATCGGGGCCAACGGCCTCCGCGGAGTCGTCCACCCCCAAATCCACGTTGATCCGAACGCGCTGTTTCGCGTCATGCTCGTGTGGATAAATGCCAATGCTCGCAGGAATAACCATGTCGCGCAAAAATACGTGGCGGATACCCGCGGCACGATCGGCTATGGAAGGCGCCACGTCTATTCCTCCAGCGAGGGGACGTTGCGGACCGAACCCCACTGCATGTGCTGACCGCCATCGAGCGCGATCATCTGCCCGGTCATCGCCGGCAGCGACAGGATCGCCAGCGCCGCACGCGCGACCTCCTCCGGGGTCGTGCCCCGGCCCAACGGCATCGACTCGGCCTGCCGGTCGAACTGCTCCTGCGTCTGCCGGCTGTTCGGCAGCGCCGGACCCGGTCCGATCCCATTCACCCGGATCCGCGGCGCCAGCGCCAACGCCATGCTCTGCGTCAAAGCCCAAAGCCCCGCCTTGGACACCGAGTAGGACACAAAATGGGGCGTCAGCGACCACACCCGCTGGTCCAGCATGTTGATGATCGCACCTTCGGCGCCCGACGGCAGCGCCTTCGCGAAGGCCTGCATCAGCACGAACGGCGCCCGCAGGTTCGGCTCCATATGGAGGTCCCAGGATTCCCGCGATGCATCGTACCACTCGTCGCGCTCGAACGTGCTGGCGTTGTTCACCAACACGCCGACCGGTCCCAGCGCGCTGCCCGCCTTGTCGACCAATCCCCTGGTGTCCGCTTCCAACGCCAGATCGGCCTGGATCACCGCCGCGCGCCGCCCCAAGGCCCGCACTTCAGCGGCCGCCGCTTCGGCCGATATCGTGCTGGTATTGCAGTGGATCGCCACGTCGAACCCGGCGTCCGCCAGGGCCAGACAGATGGCACGCCCTAGCCGCACCGCGCCACCGGTGATCAGCGCGACACGGGGAATGGTGGAGGGGATCGTCATACCCGTAGCCTAGAGCGTGATCGCCAAAGGTGGAACCACACGGCGGCGTGAATCACGCGATCAAACAAAGATTTATAGACCAGTATAGGGTCAACTTTACCCTATACTGGTCTAGCA
>CAIRCM010000128.1 GCA_903877125.1 uncultured Acetobacteraceae bacterium
CACTTGGTGTGCCCAGGCTGCGTCATTGCAGACGGGACGGCGTCCTGTCGTGAGCCTAACATGAAGCCAGTCGGAAAGCCGGATGCGGGAAACCCGCACGTCCGGTTTGATGAGCGGGGGAGGGAAACGGGTTGCCTTGGCAATACCGCGCCCTTCCTCGACTCTACCGCCATCGCCTATCTTATCCGCGTTAGGCCCTTGTTACAGCACAATCTAAAACCGCTCCTCCCCCTCAACCCGCTCAGGGTCCGGGAAATCGCGATACAGCGCAAACGTCGCGTTCTGCACCAAGGAATTGACCCCGAAATGATAGGTCTCCACCGGCTCCCGCCGGCTCGCCACACGCCCGAACGCGGCGTCCAACTGCGCGAGGTCCCGAACTTCGACCATCACATGGAACTCCCCAATCGTCGAAGGCCCCAGACCCAGCTTGCGGCGCATCAGCCGCCAGCCTTCGATCAGCCCCTGCTCCTCCAGATGGCCGAGATAGGCGCCGAGCCGCTCGCTGAACGCGATATCCGACACGCCCGGCTTCAGATCGCACCAGATATTATAAAGATTCATCAGTCGAACATCAGCACGGATCGGGCAACCTCCCCGGCCTTCATCGCGCGGAATGCCTCGTTGATATCGCCAAGCCGCCCGCGCCGGCTGATCATCGAATCAAGATCGAGCCGCCCCTGCCGGTAAAATTCCAGATAGTTCGGAATATCCACGCGGAACTGGTTCGATCCCATGCGCGAGGTCTGCACCTTGCATTCCGGCCGGATCGCCAGCCAAGGGAACTCGATCGTCGCATCCGCCGGCAACACGCCCACGATGGTCGCGGTGCCACGCACCGCCAGGCTCTCGATCGCCTGCCGGCACAACGCCGGGACACCGACCGCCTCGAAAGCATGGTCCACGCCCAGCCCCTTGGTCATCCCGCGTACCGCCTTCACCGCATCGTCCTCGGTGGCGTTGATCGTGTGCGTGGCGCCCGCCGCCTTCGCCATGTCCAACTTGGAATCGAACTGGTCGATCGCGATGATTTGTCGCGCGCCGCCGATCCGGGCACCTTGGATAATGGAAAGTCCGACACCGCCGCAGCCGAACACCGCGACGGTCTGCCCCGCCTGCAAGCCCGACGTCCGCAGCGCCGCGCCCACCCCTGTCAGCACCCCGCATCCCACCAGCGCCGCGCGGTCCAGCGGCAGATCGGGGTCGATCCGCACCAGGCTGTTCTCGTGCAGCAGCATCTTCTCGGCATAGCTGGCGATATTGGCGAACTGACGGAACAGATTGCCTCCCTGCGACAGCCGCGGCGCCACCGTTTCCGACCGAGCGATGACGCCCCCGGTGCAGACGTTGGGATGGCCTGACAGGCACTGCGGACACGTGCCGCAGAACCCTGAAAGACACGCCACCACATGATCCCCCACGCGCACGGACGTGACGTCGGCCCCCACGGCCTCGACCACGCCCGATCCTTCATGCCCCAGCACGAACGGCTTGTCGGTCGCGTAACGGCCCAAACCGTCGACGATATGCAGGTCGGAATGACACACCCCGGTCGCGGCGGTACGCACCAGAACCTCCCGGCCCCAGGGTTTGTCGATATCGACCTGCTCGATGGTCAGGGGTTTGTGCACTTCCCGAAAGACGGCGGCGGCGATGGACATGGTTGATCCCTCCTGTTGGGAAGAACGCTACCGCGCGCAACGGAATTCTGTATAGTCCCGCACACCGAACAGGAGGAATAATCATGGGACGTCGTTATGCGAATATCCTCGAGACCATTGGCAATACGCCGGTAGTAAAAATTGGCAAATTGGCACCCGAGGGCGTAAATTTATTCGTTAAAAGAGAGGCGTTCAATCCGCTTGGTTCTGTGAAGGACCGTCTGGCCCTCGGCGTGATCGAAGCGGCGGAAAAGTCCGGCGAGCTCAAACCCGGCATGACCGTGGTCGAAGCCACCTCCGGCAACACCGGCATCGGCCTCGCGATGGTCTGTGCCCAAAAGGGCTACCCGCTGGTCATCACGATGGCCGAGACCTTCAGCGTCGAACGCCGCCGCCTGATGCGCTTCCTCGGCGCCAAGGTCGTGCTGACCCCGGCCGCCGACCGCGCCTTCGGCATGGTCAACAAGGCGCAGGAGCTGGCCAAGGCCAATGGCTGGTTCCTCGCCCGCCAGTTCGAGAATGACGCCAATCCCGACATCCACTCCCGCACCACCGCGCGCGAGATCATCGACGACTTCGCCGATATCGGCCTGGATTACTGGGTGACCGGCTTCGGCACCGGCGGCACCCTGCGTGGCGTGTCGCGCGTGCTGGCGGTCGAATCCCCGAAGACGAAGATCGTCGTGGCCGAACCGGCGGATGCCGCGATGCTGACCAGCGGCACGGGGCAGGAGCGTAACGCCGACGGCACGCCCTCCGCCCCGCACCCCGCTTTCAAGCCGCACCCGATGCAGGGCTGGAGCCCCGATTTCATCCCCAAGATCGCAGGGGACGCCGTCGCGTCCGGCGTGATTTCCGAGGTTCTGACGATCGCCGGTCCCGACGCCTTGCGGTGCAGCAAGGAACTCGCGTCGAAGGAGGGTATCTTCGTTGGCATCACGTCCGGCGCCACCTTCGCCGGCGCTCTGCAGGTCGCGGCCAAGGCGCCGAAGGGGTCGAACATCCTGTGCATGCTGCCCGATACCGGGGAACGCTACCTCAGCACCCCGTTGTTCGCCGATATCGCGGCGGAGATGTCGGAGGACGAGCAGGCGATTTCGAAATCGACCCCGGGTCAGCAGTTCAAGGCGGGTTAGATGTGATACCGTCATGGCTTTCGTGCGGTGGCCATGACGGGCCTTGCTCCCGCGTCCCGGACATCATCCCTCCCGGCCTTCATCGCGGGAGGGTGATCGCCCCATCGCTCCATGTGACACGGTTCGACGAAAATTTCCCACGATGTTTCGATCCAAAATCCACCCCCCGACCAGTTACCCGCCGGTGTCACACCCCATAAACATCCCGCGCCCGCTTATGAAAAGCCCCCACCATCCGACGAACCGCCTCGTTGAACACAACCCCGATCGCGGCCTGCAAAATCCGGCTTTTGAACTCGAAATCGACAAAAAAATCGACCTCCGTCCCCTTCTCGTGCGCCAGAAAATCCCACTCGTTATTTAGATACCGAAACGGGCCATTCTCGTACTTCACCTTGATCCGTTCCGGCCGCTCCAAAAACACCCGGCTGGTGAACGTCTCCCGAAACGGCCCAAACCCGATCGTCAGATCGGCCACCAGTTCCGCCTCCGCCCGCGAACGAATCCGAGCCGCCATGCACCACGGCAGGAATTTCGGATAAGCACCGACATCCGCGACAAGGTCGAAAAGCTGTTCCGGACTGTACGGAACGATCTGCCGTTCCGCATGCGTCGGCATCAGCCGCGATTCCGCGCTGCGGCCAAAGCAGCGAAATCCGAATCCGCGTGATAGGAGCTACGAGTCAGCGGCGTAGCCGAAACCAGCAGAAACCCCTTCGCACGCGCCATCGCGGCATATTCGTCGAACCCCTCGGGCGTCACGAATTCCGCCACCGCGGCATGCTTGACTGTGGGCTGCAAATATTGCCCGATCGTGAGGAAGTCGACATCCGCTATCCGCAGATCGTCCATCACCTGCCCAACCTCATGCCGGCTTTCGCCAAGCCCCACCATCAGCCCGGATTTGGTGAAAATCCCCGGCGCCCGCCGCTTCACATTGTCTAGCAGCCGCAACGACTGATAATACCGCGCCCCCGGCCGGATCGATGGATAAAGCCGAGGCACGGTCTCCAGATTATGGTTGAAGACGTCAGGCCGAGCATCCGCGACGACATCTCCGCCACCCGGCTTGCGCAGAAAGTCAGGGGTTAGAACCTCAATGGTCGTCTCCGGTGCCGCTGTGCGAATGGCCCCGATCACCGCTGCGAAATGCGCCGCCCCGCCATCGGTCAGATCGTCCCGATCCACCGACGTGATAACCACATGACGCAATCCCAGCTTCGCCACCGCATCGGCCACCCGCGCCGGTTCGGTGGCGTCCAATGGAAGCGGCATCCCGGTCCGTACGTTACAGAACGAACACGCCCGCGTGCAGGTATCGCCCATGATCATCATCGTGGCGTGCCGCTGCGACCAGCACTCCCCGATATTGGGGCAGGCGGCTTCCTCGCACACCGTCACCAGGCCGTTCGCCCGCATCAGCTCGCGGGTTTCCTTGTAGATCGGATGATTGGGCGCCTTGACCCGGATCCAGGCCGGCTTGCGCTGAATCGGATTGTCCGGGCGATGCGCCTTTTCGGGGTGGCGGTGGTCGATAACGGTGCGGGTCGCGGTCATGGCTTAGAAGTGGATAACCCGCTTGTAAGCGTCAAGGACCGACTCATGCATGGCTTCGCTGATCGTGGGGTGCGGGAACACCGTCGCGATCAGCTCCGCTTCCGTCGTTTCCAGCGTCTTGGCGACCACATAGCCCTGGATCATCTCCGTCACCTCTGCGCCGATCATATGCGCGCCCAGCAATTCCCCGGTCTTGGCGTCGAAAATCGTTTTGATCAGCCCATCCGGCTCACCCATCGCGATGGCCTTGCCATTGCCGATGAACGGGAACCGCCCGACCCGGATCTCATGCCCGGCTTCCTTGGCCCGCGCCTCGGTCATCCCGACGGAGGCTATCTGCGGCCGGCAATAGGTGCAGCCGGGAATGTTCAGCGGGTTCATCGCGTGCACGCCCTTCACGCCCGCGATGTGCTCGACACATAGCACCCCTTCGTGGGACGCCTTGTGCGCAAGCCACGGCGGCCCCGCCAGATCGCCGATCGCATACACGCCAGGCTCCCCGGTGCGGCAATATTCGTCGATCACCACATGGGTGCGGTCGACCTTCACACCGGTCCCTTCCAGCCCCAACCCCTCGGTGTTGCCGACGATGCCGACCGCGGAAATCACCCGATCCACCACGATCTGCTCGATCTTGCCGCCAGCCTCGACGCTGACGGTGACATTGTTCGCGCCTTTGACCACGCCCTTTACCGAAGCCTTGGTCAGGATTTTCATCCCCTGCTTTTCGAACGCCTTTTGCGCCAGGCCGGAGATTTCCGCGTCCTCCACCGGCAGCACCCGGTCCATCACCTCGACGACGGTAACGGCCGCGCCCATGTTCAGGTAAAAACTCGCGAATTCGATCCCGATCGCGCCGGAACCGATCACCAGCAGCGATTTCGGCATCGCGGTGGGCACCATCGCTTCCTTGTACGACCAGATCAGTTTTCCATCCGCTTCGATCCCCGGCAGCGACCGCGCTCGGGCACCCGTCGCCAATACGATGTGCGGTGCCTTCAAAGTCGCGACCGGCTTGCCGTCCTTCGTCACCGCCAGCGTCCCCTTGCCGGCCAGTGCCCCGGCCCCGTCGAACACGGTGACCTTATTCTTGCGCAACAGATGCGCCACGCCCGAGGAAAGTTGTTTCGCCACCCCGCGCGAACGCTTCACCACCTTGTCCAGATCGAATTGCGGCGTCACCGGCGCAAATCCGAAATCCTGCACGTGCTGCAGGAGATGATTGATCTCCGACGTCCGCAGCAGCGCCTTCGTCGGGATGCAACCCCAGTTGAGGCAGATGCCGCCCAGGTGCTCGCGCTCCACCAGCGCGGTCTTCATGCCCAACTGCGCGGACCGGATCGCCGCGACATAGCCGCCGGGTCCGCCACCGAGGACGATCAGGTCGAAGCTCTGCTCAGCCATGGTTGGATTCTCCTTGCGCGAGCGCAGCCAATGCCGCACCGCCGAGTTGCCTAACGTGCCAGTCTTGTAATGGTGTCGCCCCGAGGCGCGCATAAAAGTCGATCGAGGGCTGGTTCCAGTTCAACACCCGCCACTCGATCCGCCGGCATTTTTCCGCCACCGCCCGCCGCGCCAGATGCCGTAACAATCCCAGCCCGATGCCACCGCCACGAAACGCAGGCTCGACGAACAGATCTTCCAAAAACATGTCCGCGCGGCCGGTGAACGTACTGAACGTATAGTACCAAAGCGCCAATCCCACCGGGGGCCGGCCCGAAACGCAAGCAAGCACCGCGTAACCCCGCGGCTGAGCGCCAAACAACGCCGCGTGGAAATCGGCCTCGGTGGCGACAGCCTCGTGTTCCAGTTTTTCATAACGCGCGAGGCCGCGGACCAGACGGAGGACATCCGGAATGTCGCCAGGGGTGGCTTCGCGCAGGTCGAAGTTCATCTCGCACCGTCATGGGCATCGACAAAACGCGTCGAACAACCGCGTTTTTCGCCACCAAGGACACCGAATGCCACCAGGAATGCACCAAGCTCGCGTGCCGGCAAATAACCCTTCGTGCATCCTCGGTGCATCCTCGGTGTCCTTCGTGGTGAAAAACGCGGTCGCCGAACCAGTTTGTCGCCCGACCATGAAGGGCGGCCGAAAATCACAGCATCAGGCTCAACGGATCCTCGACGATCCCCTTGAACGCCTTCAGCCACGTCGCCGCCAGCACCCCGTCGATCACCCGGTGATCGACACTGATCGTCACCGTCATCACCGTCGCCACCGCCAACTCGCCGTTCTTCACCACCGGCCGCTTCTGCCCCGCGCCAACAGCCAGAATACCGGCCTGCGGCGGATTGATGATCGCGCTGAACGACGTCACCCCGAACATCCCCATGTTCGAAATCGAGAACCCGCCGCCCTGGAATTCCTCCGGCTTCAGCTTCCCGGCCCGAGCACGCCCGGCCAGATCCTTCATCTCCCGGCTGATCGTCAGCAGACCTTTCTGATCGGCCTTTCTGATGATCGGCGTGATCAACCCATCGGGGATCGCGACCGCGATGGAGATATCCACGTCGTCGTAGAAAGCCATCCCTTCATCCGTCCAGGACGCGTTCACCCCCGGCACCTTCCGCAGCGCCGCCGCGGTCGCCTTGATCACCAGATCGTTGATCGTGATGAAGTAGGAATCAGGCTTGTCCCGCGCCGGCGATTTCGCGTTCAGCTTCTCGCCCAGCGCGATCAGCTCGTCGATCTCCACGTCCATGGACACGTAGAAATGCGGGATCGTCGACTTCGCCTCGGTCAAACGCCGAGCGATGACCTTCCGCATGGAGCTGTGCGGCTCGACCCGGTGAGGTGCGGAGATCGGCGCGGCCGGTGCCTTCGGAGCAGGAGCCGGGGCAGCGGCCACGACCGGCGCCGGTGCAGCAACCGGGGCAGGGGCACCACCCTTGACCGCTGCTTCGATATCCGCCCGCACGATCCGCCCGCCCGGACCGCTGCCGGCCAGTTTCGTCAGGTCGACTCCAGCCTGCGCCGCCATCCGCCGTGCCAGCGGCGAAGCAACCACCCGCTCCCCAGCCGCCCGAACAGATGGCACCGCAACCGGGCCAGGGGCTACCGGGCCAGAGGCCGCGACCACCGCCGCGGGAGCCGCCGCCGCGACCGGTTTCGCCGCCGGCGCCGCGGCACCCGAGGGTACCGCTTCGCCAGCATCCACCATCACCGCGATCGGCGCATTCACCTTCACGCCCTCGGTCCCGTCGGTGACCAGGATCTTGCCCAGCACACCCTCGTCCACCGCTTCCACTTCCATCGTCGCCTTGTCGGTCTCGATCTCGGCGATCACGTCGCCGGCCTTGATGGTGTCGCCTTCCTTCTTCAGCCAGCGGGCCAGCGTGCCCTCGGTCATCGTCGGGCTCAACGCCGGCATCAGGATGTTGGTAGCCATGATCTTGCTCCCCGAATCAGACGATTTTCTTCACGGCATCCACGACCCAGGCGGGTTGCGGCAGCGCCAGCTTTTCCAGATTCGCGGCGTAGGGCAGGGGCACATCCATCCCGTGCACCCGCACCGGTGGCGCATCCAGCCAATCGAAAGCATGCTCGACGATCTGCATCGTGATCTCCGCGCCGATGCCGGCAAACGGCCAGCCCTCCTCGACCGTGACGAGGCGGTTGGTTTTCTTCACGCTTTCCACGATCGTGGCGGTATCCAAGGGCCGCAGCGAGCGCAGATTGATCACTTCCGCCTCGATCCCCTGTTCGGCCAGTGCCTTCGCCGCCTCCATCGCCACACCCACCATGATCGAGAACGCGACGATCGTCAAATGCGAACCCGTCCGTTCGACCTTCGCCTTGCCGATCGGCAGGATGAAATCGTCATCCTCCGGACAATCGAACGTTTGTCCGTAAAGGATTTCGTTCTCCAGGAAGATCACCGGATTGGGGTCGCGGATCGACGCCCGCAGCAGGCCCTTGGCATCGGCCGACGACCACGGCGCCACCACCTTCAACCCCGGCACGTGCGCGTACCAGCTCGCATAGCACTGCGAGTGTTGAGCCCCGACGCGGGAAGCCGCACCGTTCGGCCCGCGGAACACGATCGGGCAACCCATCTGCCCACCGGACATGTACAGCGTCTTGGCCGCGCTGTTGATAATCTGATCCATCGCCTGCATGGCGAAGTTGAATGTCATGAACTCGACGATCGGCTTAAGCCCGTTCAGCGCCGCGCCGACCGCCATACCGGTGAAACCATGTTCTGTGATCGGCGTGTCGATAACCCGTTTGGCGCCGAACTCGTCCAGTAGACCCTGGCTGATCTTGTAGGCGCCCTGGTACTGCGCGACTTCCTCGCCCAGCAGGAACACATCGCCATCGCGCCGCATCTCCAGCGCCATCGCATCGCGCAGCGCCTCCCGCACCGTGATCGGCTTGCTCGGCCCCCAGTCCTTGTCCTCCGCCGCCACCGCCGGGATCGCCACCGCCGCGACCGGCGCCGCGGCAACAGGTGCCGGAGCAACCCGAGCGGGCGCCGCCACCTCGACCAAACCATCCGCCGAAAGCACCGCGATCGGCGTATTCACCGCCACACCTTCGGTCCCCTCGGCGATCAGGATCTGCGCCAGCTTGCCTTCCTCGACCGCCTCGACCTCCATGGTCGCCTTGTCGGTCTCGATCTCCGCGATCACATCGCCGGCCTTGACGTCGTCCCCGACAGCCTTCAGCCACTTGGCAAGCTTGCCCTCGGTCATCGTCGGCGACAGCGCCGGCATCAAAATCTGCGTCGCCACGGGATCAGCCCTCCACCAGAATGTCGGTCCAGAGTTCGGCCGGATCCGGCTCCGGGCTCGTTTGCGCGAAGTCCGCGGCATCCTGCACGATGCCCTTGACCTCATCGTCGATCGCTTTGAACGCGGTTTCGTCCACGCCCAGCGCTTCCAGCTTGTGCCGCGCCCCCTCGATGCAGTCGTGCTGCGAGCGCATCGCCTGGACTTCCTCCCGCGTGCGATACCGCGCCGGATCGGACATCGAATGCCCCCGATACCGATACGTCTGCACCTCCAACAAATACGGGCCCTTACCCGCTCGGCAATGCGCCACCGCGGTCTCCGCGGCCTCCCGCACCGCCAACACATCCATCCCGTCGACCTGCAAACCGGGGATGCCCCACGGCGCGCCATTCTTCGACAGATCGTGCGAAGCCGACGACCGTTCGACCGAAGTCCCCATTCCGTAGCGGTTGTTCTCGATCACGAACACCGTCGGCAGCTTGAGCAGCGCGGCGAGGTTGAAACTCTCGTAGACTTGACCCTGGTTCGATGCGCCTTCGCCGAAATAAGTGAAGCTGACCCGGTCGTTGCCGCGATACATGTTGCTGAATGCCAGCCCGTTGCCCAGGCTGACCTGCGCGCCGACGATGCCGTGCCCGCCGAAGAAGTTCTTCTCCTTGCTGAACATGTGCATCGATCCGCCCTTGCCGCGCGAATACCCCCCCGAACGACCGGTCAGTTCCGCCATCACGCCGCGCGCTTCCATCCCCGCCGCCAGCATATGGCCGTGATCGCGGTAGGAGGTGATCACCTGATCGCCCTCGCCGGCGGCCATCTGCATGCCCGTGACCACCGCTTCCTGACCGATATAAAGATGGCAGAATCCGCCGATCAGACCCATGCCGTAGAGCTGGCCGGCCTTTTCCTCGAACCGGCGGATCAGCAGCATGGTGCGGTAGGCACCCATCAGATCCGGCTGATTGACCAAGGGTTCCTTGCTCTTCCCGCGCTTGCGGGTTTCCGCTGCCTGCGCCATCGCCGTTTCCTCCATGTGCCCGATCGGGATTGGATCCAAGACTACGGCCAACACCTGCCACGCGACACGCGAGCCGGCAAGCGAACGTCGCGTTCTACTTGATGCTGCAATGCAAAATGTGAATTTAACCACATTGTGGTTAATTGCCAGTTTGCGCGACGAGGCCGCCGTCCGCTCGTCACGCCCCGTTACGTGGGGTTGGGATCGCGCGAAATTTTGTTACGTGAAAGGGAGCCAATTCGCAGTGACGTTACTCTGTCGCGATCCAGGACCCCGCCCAAAGCCCCTTCCGGCCCGCTTTGGCCGCCCGCTCGGCGTCGGTCAGCGCCGCTATGCCCGGTTCCGCCCGCGCCCAGCCATCCGCCACCATCGCCAGGTTGATCTCGCGTCCACCAGCCGAGCACAACGCCAACGCCCGCCCGCCGTCGCCGGCACCATTCAGGGCGCAATCCACCGCCGCGCCGCGTATGATCTGCGCCAAAGCGTTCGCCGCCGCCGCCCCGCAATCGAACGGCGCGCCATCGGCCGACCGGCAGACAGCCCCCCGTTGTGCCGCCTTCACCCCGGCCAGTTGCACCGTCCGGTCGCGCAGAATCAGGGTGTTGCCATCGACGATGCGGGTCTGCGACCCATCCGCGTCCACATGACCTGGTGGAGCAGTCGAAGCCGGTGCCGAACTGGGGTGAAGACCAAGCCAGGTTCCGCCGGTCAGAATCAGCGCCGCGGTCAGAACGACAAAAGCCACCCCGCGGGATCGTCCGCGGGGCGGTGAAGCGCTCGCCCGGAAAATGCGTCGTTTACGCGTTATCGACATGCGTTCGTCCCACCCCTCTCGGACTTCCGCCGACTGAGCAGCATGGAGCGCGAGGGGCCGACGGTCAAGACCAAAAACGCGGCGTCCGCCGAAATTTCATCCAGGCCCGCAGAATGTCGGGACGCACCGACTCCGCCGCCGCGGCCAGAAAGCCGAGCACCAGCCCGATCGCGTAGGCGTGACGGCCGTTTTTATCTTCTAATGACCCCAACAGCTGCTCCGCCACCGCCCCATCGTTCAACAGGCCCAGGTGGTGCTGCAGCGCGCTCAGGCGCCGGATCATCCGCTGCGCCGGTTTCGGATGCGCACGTGGCTGAAAAATCTCCATCGCATACCGTGCCCGCTTCGCCCGCAGACGAAGCCCGTGCAGCGATACCACGTCGAGCGATTCAATCTCTTTCCCCGCCGCCGTGACCTTCTTCCACCGCCGTTGCAGCACGTGGCTGGCGAAGGCTTCAGGCGGCAGCGCGCTGGCAGCCGTTTCCGCCGCCCCCAGCGTCGCCTGCCAACTCCGGCTGGCACAAAGCCAGGCGAGGCCCACCATCTGTTGCTGAAACGCCGGCGCCAGCAGTACCGACCGCAACGCCGCCTGCAACGTCTCCCGCTGCCGTTGCGCCGCCCGGCCAAGGCGCGCCAATCGCGCCTCCCCCGGAAAGGCCGCGGCCACCCGGGACAGGGGCTCGGTCACGAACACGTCCCAGTCCCGCACCGGACCCAACACCCGCCCCAGTTCCTTGAGTTCGCGATCCGCCGCCAGCACATCCGGGCACGCGAGCCCGATCCGGAACGCCGCGACGGCCGAGCGGGCACGGCGCACCGCGACCCGCATCTGATGGACGGGTTCGGTATCGGCCCCACCCGCCGCCGCAAGCGGGGCGTAATGCAGCAGCACATCCGTGCAATGGCCCATCGCATGGGCAAAAATCCCGACGACATCGGCGCCGTCGAACAACGCCCGCCCCCCGAAATGCCGAGGCGGCGGCGCAGCGCCCGCGGCAGCCCAGATCGATGCCGCCGAGGGGCTTGCGCGCGGCACTGTCACCCGGAATGCACCGGCCAATGCCACCGCCATCGCCCGCACCGCGTGGTCCGGACCATCCAGCGTCAGCCAGGCCAGCGCCGTGTCCCCCACCGTACCGCGCAGCAAAATCAGCGTGATCGGTCCCGCTTCGGTATGTGTCTCCCACGCGGCGGAACGGCCCTCGAACGCAGCGACCGGCGAGAGATCGGCCGGCAGTTCGTGCCCCAGATCCGCCGGCAGCAGCGCCTGCGCCAATTCCGGCGCCGGCTGCGTCGCCAGCCACCCCCCGCCGTCCGGCGCCAGACGCGTCAGCCGCCAGACGCCACGTTCCTCCGCCAGCGCCAGCCCCGCCCGCCGCAATTCCGCCGCCCCGCCGTCGTGCCAAACGATCCGCTCGGCGCGATACCGCGACCGGGTACCGGCCTTCCGCGCGCAAAGCGGCGAACGCGGCAGGCGGGGGGCATCGTCCGGATGGACGTCGAACCCCATACGCATGGTGCTAACCCCTCTTATTCACCGCATAGCAG
>CAIRCM010000129.1 GCA_903877125.1 uncultured Acetobacteraceae bacterium
GGCGGTGGGGGCGGCGGGGCGGAGGCCGCTGGCAGCGACGCGGTCGCGGCGCCAGCGGGCGGCGGCTTCACCGGCGGTGGCAGCGTGCCGGCCCCGAACAGTTGCGGCGAAGCGCTGGGCGAGGACGGATCGGGCAGCGGCGCTGCCGCGTTGGTGTAGTGCGTGTTCTCGCGATCGGCGATCAGGCCCTGGGTGAGGCGATCCATCGCGCCCTTGTCCGGCGGTGTCGGTTTGGGCGGCACGCTGGCCAGATTCGGATCGCCCTGATCGGAGCCGGGCAGCGGCGGGTGGTCCTTCGCGACCTCCCCGCCGACGATGCTGTGGTAGATATGGACGGGGTTCACAGCATCCAGCGTGGAACACCCGGCCAGCAGCAACACCAGAAACGGCGGCACCAGCGCGGCGCATCGGGCACGACGTGCCGAGCCGTGAATCATGGCGCCTTGAACCATCGTAGCGGCGGCCCTAGGTTCCGCCCGTCTCTCGCTGCTCAACATCTGTCGGATCCGCTCCACGCTTTTCGCGGCCTGTGTAGCCGCTGGGTCGGCCGACGCAAAGGATAGCCGTATGGCCAAGACCGAAAAACCGGCCGCGACCCACGACATGCCGGAATTCAAGCTGCCGGACCCCGATGTCGTCAGTCGGACGATGGCCGACGTCGCGGAGCGATCCCAGCGACTCGTGGCCGACTGGCTCAAGCGTCAGGCCGAAGGCAGATCCGCCGACAGCTCCGCCGATGCCATGAGCATCGGCCGCGCCTTCATGGAAATGACCGCTCGGCTGATGGCTGATCCGGCGCAACTGCTGAAGGCGCAGATCGGCTTCTGGCAGGACACCATGACGCTCTGGCAGAACACGACGCGCCGGATGATGGGCTACGATACACCCGAAGTGGTGGACGCGCCGCCGGGCGATCGCCGGTTCAAGGACGAGGCGTGGAAGGAAAACGAGGTTTTCGACTTCATCAAGCAGTCCTATCTGCTGTCCGCCCGCTACATCCAGGACACGGTCAATCATGTCGAAGGGCTGGATGCCAAGACCGCGCAGAAGGTCGATTTCTATACGCGCCAGTTCATCGACGCGATGAGCCCGTCCAACTTCGTGATGACCAACCCCGAAGTGCTGCGGAAAACGGTGGAATCAGGCGGAGAGAACCTGCTGAAGGGGCTCAACAACCTGTTGGGCGATCTGGAACGCGGCAAAGGCCAGCTTCGCATCAAGATGACCGATACGGATGCGTTTTCGGTCGGCGGCAATATCGGAGTCTCCCCCGGCAAAGTCGTGTTCCAGAACGATCTGATGCAGTTGATCCAGTACGACCCGGTCACCGAGAAGGTGCTGAAGCGGCCGTTGCTGATCGGGCCGCCGTGGATCAATAAATTCTACATCCTGGATCTGCGGCCGCGGAACAGTTTCGTCCGCTGGGCGGTGTCGCAGGGTCATACCGTGTTCGTGATCTCCTGGGTCAATCCCGACGAGAAGCTCGCCGAGAAGAACTTCGACGATTACATGCAGGAGGGCTACCTCGCCGCGCTCGACGCGATCGAGGCGGCGACGGGCGAGAGGGACGTCAACGCCATCGGCTATTGCCTTGGCGGCACACTGCTGGCCTCCACGCTCGCCTACATGGCCGAGAAGGGCGACGATCGGATCAAGACCGCCACGTTCTTCGTCACGATGATGGCTTTCGCGGAGGCCGGCGAGCTCGGTGTGTTCATCGACGAGGAGCAGTTGAGCGCGCTTGAAGAGAAAATGAATAAGCGCGGCTATCTCGAAGGAAGCGAGATGGCGACGACGTTCAACATGCTGCGGGCCAACGATCTGATCTGGTCGTTCGTGGTCAACAATTATCTGATGGGTAACGATCCATTCCCCTTCGACCTGCTTTACTGGAATGCGGATTCGACCCGGATGCCGGCGAAGATGCATAGTTTTTATCTGCGCAACATGTATCAAGCCAACCTGTTGAAGGAACCCGGCGGGATCGAACTGGCCGGCGTGAAGATCGATCTGGGCAAGATAAAGACGCCGGCGTATTTCCTTTCGACCCGCGAAGACCACATCGCGCCCTGGAAATCGACCTATCGCGGCACCCAGTTGCTGGGCGGGAAGAAGCGGTTCGTGCTTGCCGCGTCCGGCCATATCGCCGGCGTGGTGAACCCGCCGGAGGGCGGCAAATACAATCATTGGATCAACGAGGATCTGCCACCCGATCCCGAAGTTTGGTTTTCGGGCGCGACGGAACTCGCGGGGTCCTGGTGGCCGGATTGGCACCGCTGGATTCTGGCGCACGGAAAGGCTCAGGTCGCGGCACGCAAGCCGGGCGACGGCAAGCTGCCGGTGCTGGAGGATGCCCCTGGCAGCTACGTGAAAGTGCGACTGACGTAGGTCAGCGGGACGCGGCCGTCACCTTACACGGCCGACTGTACTGGCGTGGGGATCGGTTCGGCCGCCCGCCACGTCAGCAACAATACGATCGTCGCCAACGCCCAAGCGGCCGTGCTGACCGGCAGCCCCAAATTCAAGCCGTGCCGACTGGCGAAAAAATCGCCCGCCGTGGTGCCCGCGCAGCGCACCAGCACGACGATCCCCCAGTAAGATGGCCGCCCGACATGCCCCAGGATGGTGCGGGCCGACAGCGCGGCGGCAAGAGCAGCGGTGAGGACAACGGTGCCCCATCCCTCCCCCAGGCCGACGGCATCGGCGACATAATCGCCCCCGACGGTGCCCAAAGTGCCGGCAATCAACATGGTGAACCAATAGAACGCGTTGGTGTTGGGGATGCCGGTCGCGACCTCGTCAGGATGCCGGGGTGCCAGGAGCTTTTCGGCCACCTGCACCGCGACCAGAGCCACAGCCAACCCGCCGAGGGCTACCAGCCAGGGAATCGCCCACTCATGTTTCATGGTGTCGCCGAGGTTGGTCGCGGCCGTGCGCATCGTCACCAGGGCCAGCCAGTAAAAGGCTTCGGTCCGCACCCGCAGCCAACGTTCGGCCAGGAGGATGATGGCGAACACCGCGGCCTCGGGCAGCAGGCCATTGGTATGGCCGAGATGCAGCACCTTCGATACGAAATCGCCGGTATTGCAGCCGAGCACGCTGACGCAGGAAAGGGCTGCCCAGTAGCGCGGCCCGGTGACAGGGGTATTTTTCGTATGCATCGCGACAATCCGAAACTGGTGCGATGCCTATAGCGATGGCGCCGTCCAATCGCGAGCAGCCGCCAGCGTAGAATTCATGACAAATGCATTATCTTACCGAACGGAATTTGGTCCGAAACCCCACTGCCAGCTCGCGATAGACGCGGGCGTTGCGGGCGAATTTCTCCTGTTCGGCTTCGTCCATCACCCGGCGCAGTTTGGCTGGCGAGCCGGCCCACATCTCGTTCGGCCCGATCACCTTTCCTGGCGTCAGCAACCCACCGGCAGCGAGCATGCCGCCTTCCTCGATCACCGCGCCATCCAACACGGTCGCCGAAATCCCGACGAAAGCGCGATTCTTCAGCGTGCAGGCATGAATGACGGCATTGTGCCCGACGGTCACATCGTCGCCGATATGCGTATCCATACCCCCGGAATCGACATGGATCACGGTGCCGTCCTGGATGTTCGTACGGTCGCCGATACGGATGATCCCCATATCGCCGCGCACCAGGCAGTGGAACCAGATGCCGGTTTCCGACCCGACCCAGACGTCGCCGATCACTGCCGCGGTTGGCGCGATGAAGGCGTCGGGGGCTATTTTCGGCACAATCCCCTCATAGGTGAAGATCGGGCCGAATCCGCCGTAGTCGTGGTCAGGCATCCGCCATTTCCCGCGCACCGACGCCGGTGTGCAGCCCAAGCATCAGGCCGATATTCTGCACCGCGGCGCCCGACGCGCCCTTACCAAGGTTGTCCAGCCGCGCCACGAGCACTGCGTGGCGATGCTTTTCGTTGGCATGGACGTAGAGTTCGAGGCGATCGGTGTCGTTCAATGCCTCCGGCTCCAGCTTGCCGTCCGCCGGGGTGTCCATCACCCGCACCAGATCGCAACCGGCGTAGCGGTCCCGCAGCACGGCGCGCAGATCGGCCCCGGTCGGTTTACTGTTCAGCAGGTCGAGGTGCAGCGGAACCGACACGATCATGCCCTGCCGGAAATGGCCCACGGACGGGACGAAGATCGGCCGCCGCGTCAGGCCGCCGTACTGCGCGATCTCGGGGACATGCTTGTGTTCCAGCTTCAGGCCGTAAAGCTCGAAAGCCGGGCCGCCGGAGGTTTCATGATCCGCGATCATCCCCTTGCCGCCGCCGGAATAACCGGACACCGCATTGATCGTCACCGGATAATCCGCCGGAATGATTCCTGCCTCGATCAAGGGCCGGAGCAGACCGATGCCGCCGGTTGGGTAGCAGCCGGGATTGGCGACAAACCGAGCATTGGCGATGCGATCGGCCTGACCGGGCGCCATTTCGGCGAAGCCATACACCCAGTCCGGATCGATCCGGTGCGCGGTGCTGGCGTCCAGCACCTTGGGCGCCTTGTTGCCCAGGCTTTTCGCCATGGCCGCGGATTCCTTCGCCGCGTCGTCCGGCAGACATAGGACCACGAGGTCAACCTCGGCCATGATATCGCGCCGGGCTTCGGGGTCGCGGCGTCGGTCGGACGACAGGCTTTTCAGCGCGACGTCCGGCATGGCCGTCAGCCGTTCGCGGATCCCGATCCCGGTTGTGCCGGATTCGCCGTCGATGAACACCGTACCCTTGGCCATGTTCGCGTCTCCTACGCAGCGTTACCCATTGTATAAGGTTTGAGCACCGCGTGCAGCACATTGTGCACCGGCGTCGGCACGCCAAGCTCACGCCCAAGCGCGACCACCTTGCCTGAGAGCCAAGGCAGTTCAATCCGGCCGCCACGGATCAGATCGTGCGCCATCGATGCCATCATCGCATCGGGGAAACCTTGGGTGGCCTTGACCATATTGGCCACGGCGCCCTCCGGCAGGGTGACGCCCTTGGCTTTGCCAACGGCATATACCTCGGCGAAGGCTGCCTCGAACGTTGCCATGATATCCGGATCGTTCCGCAGCTTCCCGAACGGGAGTCGGGTTGCCGCGGTCATGCCGCTGTTCGTCGCGAGCAGGATGAATTTCATCCACAGATCGGTGAGGATATTGGCGCTGTGGGTCGCATCGAACCCCGCTGCCTGGCACAGGGCCAGGAAGGCATCGCCGCGCGGGCTGAGTCCGCCCGCGACCTCCCCGAACACCAAGCGCATAAAGGTGCCGGTCTGGCGCACCACGCCCGGCTCGGCGATCGTCGCGCTGATCTGGGCCACGCCGCACATGACGTGTTCGGCGCCAAGGATCGGGATCAGCCGTTCGTGCGAGTCGATACCATTTTGCAGCGGGATCACCGCGGTGTTTGGCCCGATCAGGGGTTGGATTGCCGCGCCGGCGGTTTCCACGTCCCACAGCTTGACGCAGAAGATCACGAAATCGACCGGCCCGATGCTTTCCGGGTAGTCGGTCGCCTTGCAGGGGGAAATCACCGTTTCCCCGCGCCCGCCCTCGATCCGCAGACCGTTGCGGCGCATTGCTTCCAGATGCGCGCCGCGCGCGACGAACGTAACATCCGCGCCGGCTTTGGCCATTGCCGCACCGAACGCACCACCGACGCCGCCGGCGCCTATTACCGCGATTTTCATACGCCTTCGAACTCCCGGTCCTTGCTTGGAATCAGATCGTAGGGGAGCTGGAACCGCGGCATCGCCTTCAGCCGGTTGGACCAGGCCTGGACGTTTGGCCAGCGGGCGATATCCAGCCCTCCCTCATGCATGAAGACCATGCGGCCCCAGCAGCCGATGTCGGCGATGGTGGGGGCATCGCCGACCAGCCATTCGCGGCCGGCCAGCGATTTGTCGACGAAACCGATCGCCGCCTCGGCCAGCGGCCGGAAATAGTCCATCACCGCCGGATCGACCTGCCGGAACCGGCTGTAGTGCCGCACCTTGGCAACATTGGTGATCTGATCGGCTTCCCAATCGAGCCATTCGCGTGCCGTCCAGCGATCCTGTTCGGTTTTACCCTCGAAATGGCCAGTTGCCCCGGCGAGGTAGCTCAGGATCACGTTCGACTGCACGATGGTCAGACCGCGATGTTCCAGCACCGGCACCTTTCCGTAGCGGTTGCGCGCGAGATGTTGCGGCTCGTTTTGTTTACCGATCTTCAGGTTGACGGTGCGGAAGCTGAACGGCAGGCCGGACAGCGCCAGGAACAGCATCGGCTTGTAGCTCGAACTGGAGGTAAAGCTGCCGTACAGCGTCAGGCGGTCCATCGTTGGCTCCCGTTATGATTCTGCGCATACAAGAAAGGGGGGAAGCGGAAACCGCAACCCCCCTCGCCCGTGAGACAGATTGTCGGATCAGCGTTTGGAGAACTGGAAGCTGCGGCGGGCCTTGGCCTTGCCGTATTTCTTACGTTCAACCGCACGCGAGTCGCGGGTCAGGAATCCGGCGACCTTGAGGATGCCGCGCAGATCGGGTTCGTAGTAGGTCAGCGCGCGGCTGATGCCATGGCGCACCGCGCCGGCCTGGCCGGACAGGCCACCGCCCGACACCGTGCAAACGACATCGAACTGGTTGTGGCGGTCGGACACCAGGAAGGGCTGTGCGAGGAGCATGCGCAGCACGGGGCGGGCGAAATACTCGACCACACGCTTGCCGTTGACGGTGATCTCACCCTTGCCGGGCTTGATCCACACGCGCGCGGTGGATTCCTTACGCCGGCCGGTCGCGTAGGACCGGCCCTGCGCATCGCGCTTGGGTTCGACCTTCTCCCGCACGAAGGTAGACGGGGTGCCGCCGTCGGCGACGACCGCGGCCTGACGCGCGTCGAGCGCTTCCTTCAGGTCGGCGAGCCCGCGAATTTGCGTATCGGACATATCGTTCAGCCCCTCTTGTTCTTGGGATTGAGGGCGGCGACGTCCAGCGTCACCGGCTGCTGGCCTTCGTGCTTATGCTCCGGGCCGCCGTAGATGTAGAGATGCTTCATCTGGGCACGCTGGAGGGGACCACGGGTGATCATCCGTTCGACCGCCTTTTCAAGCACCCGTTCCGGATGCTTCGATTCCAGGCGAGACCGGATGGTCCGACCCTTGATGCCGCCGGGATAGCCGGTGTGATAATAGAACACCGACTGGTCGAGCTTATTGCCGGTAACCTTCACCTTGGCGGCATTGATCACGACGACATTGTCGCCGCAGTCGACGTGCGGGGTGAATTGCGGCTTGTGCTTGCCACGCAGGCGGTTGGCGATGACGACGGCGAGACGGCCCAGAACGACGCCTTCGGCATCGATCAGTATCCAGCCCTTCTTCACCTCCGACGGCTTGATGGATTGGGTGGTTTTCAACATGAGAAACTGGCATCCACGGTTTGGAAGGCCGGGGTTATGAGGGCGAGCCTCGTTATCGTCAAGGATTTTTCTGTGTGGTATTATAATACCGCATAAATAACCCATCAGTCGCGAAAGCTACCGACTGGTTGACTTCCCGCCGACAGCTTGTATCGGTCATCCCAGAACGACCAGACAGGAACCGAGCATGACCCAGCAAGCCCCTTCATCCGTAGACGCCGTGATCGTCGGTGCCGGCTTCGGCGGGATGTACATGCTCCACCGCCTGCGTAAACTCGGCTTGTCGTGTGTGGTTTTCGAATCCGGCACGGGGGTTGGCGGCACCTGGTATTGGAACCGCTACCCTGGTGCCCGCTGCGACGTCGAGAGCATGCAATACTCCTATGCCTTCGACGAAGACCTGCAGCAGAGCTGGTCCTGGTCGGAGTTGTTTGCCGGCCAACCGGAAATTCTTCGGTATGCCAACCATGTCGCCGACCGTCTCGACCTGCGCCGGGACATGCGGTTCGAAACCCGGGTCACCGGGGCCGAGTTCGACGCGGCCGCCCATCGCTGGACCGTCCGTACCGATCGGAGCGACGTCGTGTCGGCCCGGTTCTGCATCATGGCGACCGGCTGCCTGTCCACCGCGCGCAAGCCCGACTTCCCCGGCATGGACCTGTTCAAAGGCCAGACCTACCACACCGGTCACTGGCCGCATGGGGGCGTGGACTTGTCCGGATTGCGCGTCGCGGTGATCGGGACCGGTTCCTCGGCGATCCAGGCGATCCCGGTCATCGCCAAGGCCGCGAAACATCTGACCGTATTCCAGCGCACCCCGAATTTCAGCATCCCTTCACGCAACGCCGCGATGACGCAGGAATACGAGCACCGTTGGAAATCCAACTACCCTGAACAGCGTGCCGCCGCGCGCATGACCCAATCGGGAATCCTGCGCAATCCGAACGATTTCTCGGCGCTGTCGGTGTCCGATGAGGAACGCCTCGCCATTCTGGAAACCCGCTGGCAAAGCGGCGGCACCAGCTTCATGGCCGCCTTCAATGACCTCGTGACCAATCAGACGTCGAACGACTATGCCGCTGAATTCGTGCGCGACAAGATCCGCTCGATGGTGAAGGATCCCGCCACCGCCGAGTTGCTGGCACCGAAAGGGCATCCGATCGGGACCAAGCGCATTTGCGTCGATACGGATTACTTCCTGACCTACAACCGCGACAACGTGAAGCTGGTCGATGTCAGCAAGAAGCCGATCGAGGCGCTGACCGAAACCGGCCTGCGCCAGGCCGGGATCGATTATGCATTCGACGCGATCGTGTTCGCCACCGGCTTCGATGCAATGACCGGCACCCTCACCCGGATCGATATCCGCGGGCGCGACGGCGAAACCCTCGCAGCGAAATGGGAGGCCGGCCCGCGCACCTATCTCGGCCTGATGACCGCGGGCTTCCCGAATCTGTTCATGATCACCGGCCCCGGCAGCCCGTCCGTGCTGTCCAATATGATCGTGTCAATCGAGCAGCATGTCGATTGGGTCACCGAGTGCATTGCTTACCTCGGTGCGCGGCAGCAGGACTGCATCGAAGCCAACAGAGCAGCCGAGGACAACTGGGTCCTGCACGTGAACGAGGTTGCCTATAAGACGTTGTACCCCTCTGCCAATTCCTGGTACATGGGGGCGAACATTCCGGGCAAGCCGCGCGTATTCATGCCGTATATCGGCGGTGTGGGAAAATACCGGGAGACCTGCGATCGCATCGCGGCGGAGGGCTATACCGGCTTCGAAATCTCTCCGCCGGTGCGAGAGGCCGTGGCGGCGGAGTAGGGGTTGGGGCTATAACGCGCTGCCCCAAACAGGAGCGGCGCGATGTACAGCGATGCCGATTTGACCGACGCCGTTGCCGCGGGCGCGATCTCCCGTCAGGCGGCGGACGCGCTCCGGGCCTTCGTCGCCCAACGGCAGGCCGCACCCGCGGCCGATGAGGAACAGTTCCGGCTGCTGACCGGCTTCAATGATATATTCGTCAGTATCGCCACGGTCCTGCTGTTGACCTCGGCATGGTGGCTGGCGGCTTCCGCCGGGTCGGCCCTGGGGACCGCGACCCTCGCGGTGTTGAGTTGGGCGCTGGCGGAGTATTTTACCCGCCAACGCCGCATGGCGCTGCCCAGCATTCTGCTGCTGGGAACTTTCACTGGCGGCGTGTTCTCAACCGCCATGATTCTGGGCTCGGCCGTTCTGCCCGCCGGACCGACGAACGCCGAGGCCTGGCCGATGGTGGCGGGCGCGTTGGTCGCCGTGGCTGCGACGATGTTCCACTGGCGACGTTTTCATGTCCCGATCACCGTTGCCGCCGGTGCCCTGGCCCTGACCGGTGCGGCAATCGCGGTCATCGCCGCTGTCCGCCCGGATTGGGAACGGGGGACGATGGTGGCGATCCTGATTTGCGGGCTGTGCGTTTTCGCATTGGCGATGTGGTGGGACATGTCCGACCGCCCCCGCATCACGCGCCGGGCGGATGTGGCGTTCTGGCTGCATTTGCTGGCCTCCCCGTTGATCGTGCATCCCGCGTTCAAGCTGCTTGGTCTGCTCGACAGCGACGACACCGACCTTGCCCGAGCGGCGGCGGCGGTCGCGGTTTACGCGGTGCTCGCGGTCGTGGCGCTGGTGGTGGACCGGCGCGCGCTGCTGGTCTCCGCGCTGTTCTACGTTTTGTACGCGATCAGCGCGCTGCTGAAAGCGGCCGGTGCGGTCAGTTTCAGCCTCGCGCTGACGGCGCTGGTCGCGGGTTCGGCACTGCTGGTGCTTTCGGCGTTCTGGCACGCGACGCGACGTGCGGTGCTGGGGGTGATGCCCCCGGCTGTGCGGGCGCGTGTGCCGGCCGCATGACAATCACACCACGGGGCCGGTAGCCGGCGTGGTGGCCGCGGACGAACCGTAGGCCTGAATCGCCTGCATCACATCGGAGGCAAAGATGCTGGCGGAATTCGATATCCCGCTGGGTGACGGGGATCCGTTGTCCAGGTTCCGACCGATCTCCGATGTCCGCTGGTTCGCATCAGCGTTCAATGGTCCTCCGCCCCCTTGGGACGGGTGATGGTGGTGATGGTGGTGCGGAACGGCAACAGGCTGGTTGGCCGCGGTCTGCGAGGTTTGTGCCGTGGTTGTCGCGGAGGCGCCCTGGCCGGATTGCGACAGCATGGACTGCAGGTCGGCCGAAAACGACTGATAGAACGCCGCCATGTTGCCGGCCGAGACCGATCCGGTATTGGCGATCGCGTCGGCCGCACCGCTGGCCGCGGCCGAACCGGATGTCGTCGCGCTGGCCCGCTGCTGCCAGTGCCACGTGCTGGCGTTGCCGCCGATACCGCTGATGGACATGGGTGTTGTCTCCTGATGGTGGAGAACTGAGATGCAGGCGCCATGCCAAGTTCCATCTCATTGATAAGACGTGTAAATGATCCGAACGGGACACGGTCGGCCGCGCCGCTTTCGGCACATTTTGCCTAGAGCACGATAGGGTCAAGTTGACCCTATCGTGCTCTATAAATCTTTGTTTGCTCGCGTGATTCACGCCGCCGTGTGGTTCCACCTTTGGCGATCACGCTCTAGTCCGGCACTGCCAGCCTGACGGAAACCGGACAGTGATCGGACAGCCGATCCTTCCACTCGGGCTCGGTCTCCCGGTAGCGCAGCACCGTCAGCGTATCAGGGCGCATCCAGTCGATCGCCGCACCACCTGCCAGGATATGGTCGATGAAAGCCCCCCCGCCCCAGCAGGGATCGCTGTGCCCCTCGGTCGCTCGCCGGAGCGGCACGGCTTGGGTCAGGGCGGCGAAGAAGGGGTCATGCCCATCCATGTGCCGGTTGAAATCGCCCAGCACCAGGTGGGGCATCTTCTCCGCGCTCCGGGCGGCGATCCAGTCCCGCAACGGTTCGATCTGGCCGGCGAGTTCGACACAGGCTCGGTTTGATGCGTTGTCGAGCGGCCGGGAATGGCACCCGGTTTTGAGATGGACCGCCAGGATGCGCAGGGAACCAGACGGCAAATGCAACGTGATGTCGGCGCCGCTGCGCAAATGCGCCTCCGGATTGCCGGCGAGCGCGGTGAAATCGGCGTTGAGGTCGTAGTGCAACCCGCGCCGCACGATCAGGCCGGTGCGCTGGACGACATGGTCATGGGTCATGTGGATGGAATACTTGTCGGCCGGAAACACCTTCACCGCCGCGGCACGCCCGTCGACCTCCTCCACCGCGATCACGTCGGCTTTCAGGACGTCGGCGTATTGCCGCAGTTTTTCGAAATCGTCTTCCGTCCGCGCCTTGACGTCGGCCGGCAGGCCGCGGGCGCCGGCCGCCCTTGTGGTTAGCCAGTTCAGGTTCCACGTCGCGATTTTGAGTTCGCTTGCCCGCGCGCCGGTGACGACCGAAAGCAGAGCGAGCGCGAATGTAACAGATTTGATGGTCCGCAATGTGTCCCCCATGGCAGGCGGCGCATTAGGACCATAACGGGAGGCTTTATACAATCATTAGTTGTATTAATTGATATGAATTCAATCAAATACGATGCGACGCCGCAGTCGCTCCCGAGCGCGCATTGCGGCTGCGAGGTTGGTGGCGTTGACGATGGCAACCCGGAACCCACCGGGCGGCATGGCGTGCAAGGCTGGATCCTTATTCTCGTGGAAGGTGATCTGGACGCTGGCGATGCCGGGCGCCCCGGCGATGTCCCGGACCAGCGCCGGGGGCGGATGGCGATACCGCCGGCCGTGAGGGGCGAACAGCACGACGCTGTAACCATCGCTGCGGTCTGCGTCGGGAAAATCCCAGACCCCGTCGGTATACAGGCGCACCACGGCCGCGACCCAACCCGGTCCGTTCAGGTCGGGCCATTGATCGGCGAAACGCAAATGCGCCTCGATGATCCGTCCGCCGATCGTTTCCAGGTTGGCCATACCGGTGTAACCGCGGAGGTGCTCGCGCAGCCAGGGGCCGCACCATGCCTCGATCTCCGGCATATCGGGTGCGTGGATGTGCCAGTAGTCGAACGTGCCGCCGGGGGCGGCGATGCCCTCGGTATGGCGCCACCATTGCGGGACACCGTCGATCAGGGCGACGTCGGAGCTGATGTGCCGCCCGGTCAGCAACTCGGTCCAAAAATGACCCGCGGTTAGGTTGGCCAGGTATTCCGACTCATTTTCGAAGGCGCGGCTGCCGATCCCCATTCCGCGGAGATTGGTGATCGGCTTGGAGAAGATCGGATAATGGGGCGGCATCACGCCATGCGGCGCGGCGGGCAGCCCCTGCGACAGTGCCACCGCGAGTTTGTCGTAAATCCAGCGATGGTCGGGGTACCATGCCCAGGAGTCCTGGTCCTCGGTCGAGATCCAGACGTCGTCCGGGCATGGCACGTCTTCGAAATACTGTAGACGCCAGGGATCGGTTTCGCGGATCGGCATGAACCCGGCCCCTGGCTTGAGCGTGCTACCCGTTTACCTTGTGCATCAGCTCGGCGATTTCATCGATCACCGGCAACGCCTGATCGGCGGCGACGGATTCGACGTTGAACACGACCCGCTCCACGCCCAGGTCCATGTAGCGCTTCATCAGGTCGGCCTCCTTGCGGGGAAACCAGACGGTGATCGCGATCGAGGCCGGATCGCGCCCGGCTTCGGTGCACATTTTCCGGAATTCGGGGATCATGTCGGCAATTTCGGTGTAGCCGCCACGCGCGGCCTGCGGAATCCAGCCGTCGCCGTAACGGATCGCCCGACGCGCGGAATACGGGAACGCACCGCCGACGATCACCGGCGGATGCGGTTTCTGCACAGGTTTCGGCCACGTCATCATCGGGTCGAAATTGACGAACTCGCCGTGATATTCGGCCTTGGATTTTGTCCAGATTTCTTTCATCGCCTCGATATTTTCCCGAGCCCGCGCGTGCCGGGTTTTCATCTGGGTGCCGTGGTTTTCCATCTCGTCCTGGTTCCAGCCATTGCCGATCCCGAACAGGAAGCGACCGCCGGTGACCTGATCGATGGATGCCACCAGCTTCGCCGTCTGGATGGGATCGCGCTGGGCCACGAGGCAGATGCCGGTGCCGACCTTCAAGGTCTTGGTCGCCATCGCCGCCGCGGTGAGCGTCACGAAGGGGTCCATGCAGTCGTAATATTTCTTCGGCAGATCGCCGCCACCGGGAAACGGGGTCTTGCGACTCACGGGGATATGGCTGTGTTCGGGCGCCCACAGGCTTTCATAGCCGCGGCTTTCGAGTGCCTGGCCGAGTTCCCCCGGGCCCATCGAATAGTCGGTGAAGAACATGGATATGCCGGATTTCAGCATCGTCGCCTCCTCATTGTTTGTCGGAGCCCATCATGCCGCACCCCGGGTTTGGCGTCACGTCCCCGGACGGTTAGGTTGCATGCATCAGGGACAGGAGCACGCGTGCGACCGCAACGACCATGGGCCGCGATCGCGGCTGCCACCGTGTTGAATCTGCCACTGGGATCGATCTACGCGTTCAGCGTGTTCCTCAAACCGATCGAAGCCGAGTTGGGGCTGGGCCGGTCGGATATGTCGCTGGTGTTCGCGGTGGCATCGGTCGGGTTTACCGTCGGGATGCTGCTGGTGCCGTTGGCTTTCGGGCGGATGTCGGCTGCCGCGCTGGTGGGCGTCAGCGGCGCCGCGGCGGTGCTGGGGGTCGGGCTGGCGGCGATGGCGAACGGCCTCGGCCTGCTGCTGGTGGGCTATAGCGTGCTGTTCGGAATCAGCGGCGGCGCGACCTATATCGTCGCACAGCAGAGCGCCAACCTGCTGATCACCCGCAATCGGGGCTTGGTGAACGGGTATATCACCGGGCTATATCCAGCCGGGGCGATGCTGGCCGCGCCGCTGTTCGGCTGGTGCGATGAGACCCTCGGCTATCGCACCACGCTGGCGCTTTTGGCCCTGGTGCTGCTCGCGGCCACCGTGGCATCGGTCTGGCTTCTGGGCCATTCCGGTGTCGTGCTGCGGGGACGGGTACGCGGCGAGGCCGACGCCACGGGCCGGACCGCGATTTTCATCCGCATGTGGCTGCTGTTCTTCCTCGCGGCGGCGGCAGGTCTGACGGTGCTCAGCCAGGCTGCGGGGATCATCGCGGCCTATGGCGGCACCGCCGCACTGGCGCTCACCGCGACCACCGCGATCACCGGTGCGGTGGCGGTCGCTCGGCTGAGCGGCGGATGGCTCACCGATCGGTTCGCGGTACCGCATGTTTGCGCCGCCGCGCATGGGTGGTCACTGACCGGGGCGGTTCTGCTGACGCTGTTCCCCTCCCCAATCGTGGCGGCGGTTGCGCTGGCGATGGTGGCGATGGGGCATGGTTTTATTTCGGGGGCGACGGCGAGCGGTATCGCGCTGTACTGGCCGGCCCCGGCGTTTGGGCGGGTTGCCAGCCAGATCTATATCGGGTGGTGCGCAGCGGCGATTTCGCTGCCGCTACTGGCGGGGTATTTGTTCGACCTGACGCATGGTTATGGGACGGCGGTGCTGATCGCGGGGTGCGGGAATTTAGTGGGGGGAACGATTTCGCTGGGGTTGCCGCGGGGGCGGAAGGAAATTTCCGACACGGATGAACAGGATGCGAATGATGGCCCACGTCCACATATGCCGAAGCCACATGCTGCCGGCGGCGTCGACACCCCCACCGACCTAACCTAACGCGCCCCCTGCCCGTAGCGCCGCGATCTTGTCCTGTGGCAACCCCAGCATATCCCGCAGCACCTCCTCGGTATGCTCGCCCAACCCCGGCGCGGGTGCGATGACCCGCCCATAACTGGCGCGCCACGGCAGGCCTGGGACCACACCACCGCCGAAACGGTCCCAGAACCCGCGTGCCCGCAGATGGGCGCTTTCGACCAGATCGAACGATCCGGTCACCGATGCGGCGGGGATGCCGGCTTTTGCGAGCGTCGCGGCAACATCCGCCGCATTGCGCCCACGGCACCAGGCGGCAAGGTCGCCATCCGGTACCAAATCCCGCAGTGCCCGCCGTTCGGCATCGTCGCACACCGCGACCCCGACCCATTGATCGTCGCCCGCGCAGCGGAACACGCCATGCGGATCGCACCGATCCGACGCATAACCACGCGGTTTCGGTGCCGCGCCAAGCTGGGTCTGCAGGAGCGGTTCCGCCATGGTCCAAAGCATGGCCTCGATCATCGAGAAATCGATCCGGGGCACGATCCCGGCCTGACGGCGGGACCACAGGCTGGCGGCGACCATGAAGGCGATCAGCAACCCGCACATCGGGTCCAACCAGGCCAGCACAACCCGCGGCGGTACGTTCGGGTGCCGGTTCAAGCCGGCGAACCCGGCGTAGCATTGCAGCAGCGTTCCGTACGCGACGGCGTGCGCATCCGGCCCGGTTCGGCCCATGCCGGAGGCCGAGACATAGATCAGGTTCGGATTGATGGCGCGCAGTTCGTCCGCCCCCAGGCCCAGCCGGTCCATCACGCCGGTCGCGTAATTTTCCACCAGGACATCGGATTTTGCCACGAGATCGCGGGCAATCGCGCGGGCCTCGTCTTTCTTCAAGTCCAGCACGATCGCCCGTTTGGCCTGGCCCAGGACGGTGTGCAGTTCGGAGCCGCGTCCGGGATCGCCCTTGCCCGGCGCCTCGATCTTGATCACATCCGCCCCGGCGGCGGCGAGGTAGCGGGTCACGGTCGGCCCGGCGATCACCCAACTGAAATCGAGCACGCGCACGCCCGACAATGGCATCGGGCCAGTCCCCACCGCGCCCCCCGCGCCGCGCGACAGCGTCAGCCCGAACGGCGTGCCGGGCACCTGGACAGTCCGGCCGGCGATCTCCATCGGGCGGAAAAAGCCGCGATGGCGGGCCTGCGGGGTATCGAGGTGTTCCTGCAATTCACGCAACGGGAAGCTTGGGACGCGCGCGGCCTGAGCCGTATCGGCGATCCATTGTTTCGGATGCTGGCAGCTCCATTCCGACATCAGCGCGTGCAGCGCATCCCAGTTCGCCACACGGTCCGGTTTGGTGCGAAAACGCGGCTCCTGACCCCAGGCCGGCGATCCCATGGCGACGAGCCAGGCGGCCCATTGCTTGTCCTCCCGCGGCGAAATCGCGGTGAAACCGTCGCTCGCCGGCAAGATACAGACGGTCGCGCCGTTGCCGTCCGCCACCCGCCTGCGCGACCATTTTTTTCCGGATACCCCGGCGCGGGTCAGTTCCGTCACGGCAATGGTGGAAAGCGCGTCCTGGATCGAAACGTCGACCGTCGCCGGTGTCGCCGCGTGCAGCGCGTGCATGCCGGCACAGGCCGCCGCGAGACCGCCCAGGAACGCCGATTGATGGCCGATGGGGCGGATAGGGGCTTCGTCGATGTCGTCGACCTCCCCGGTCAGCAGTCGCGCAATGCCGGAGGCGCAAATCAATGTCAGATCGGTGGCGGGGTCGTCGGCTTGCGGGCCGATCTGACCGTAGGGCGAGATCAGCACGATCGCCGCTTTGGGATTGCGCTGCCGCAGGTCTGATTCGCTGTGTCCTCGCTCAGCGAGGGCGGCCGGAGCGCCCTCGGCCACGATCAGGCCGGCCTGTTCGATGTCGGCGGCGCCCTTCCCATGGTTCAGGTAGGCTTCCAGCGGTGTTGCAGCGGAGGCCCCGACGACGCCGACCGAGGCCCCGGCATCGGCGAACAACCGCCCGCACACCGCGGCCGCCAGTCCCGCGCCGAGTTGCGCGACACGCAGTCCTGCCAGGATCGTCATTCTCCCCCCTTCCACGGCGCATCGGAGCGCCGTTCACACAGATGTTTAGTGCATTATGTCCCTATCAGGCTAACCTGATCGCGGAACATCCGCTTGGGGAGCATCATCATGCCATTGGCCGTGAATGCCGTTGTAGGGGCAGGCGCAACAGGTCCCGCGATGGGCGGGGTTTTGCCTGCCGGTGCCAGTAACGCCATCGCCGCCGTGACGGCCGGAAACATGTTCGGCGGGCATCCGGCAACCTTCGTTGCCAACGTCATGGGCTGGCGATGCGACCGGCAAAATCCGCCCGCCAATCACGTCAACGTGTCGATCCAACGCAACAATGTCGGCGCGCCCAGCACGGTCGCCAGCGTGTTCGTGCCGACGGCGCTCAATATCGGCCCGCACGCGCAAGCTGCCGTGACACTTGCCAGACAACGGGAGTTGGAGCGTGTGACACGCCGTGGACTCGAACTCAGTCTTGCCAGCAGAGCCGCGAATCCGGTCAATCCGCCCGGCGGCACGATCATCACGCGGTACATCGTCACTGGGAATTACTCCGCCTAGGCCGGTTCCAGGTTGAATCCGGCACCGCCAATGCCGATCTAGGCCGCATCTCTGGCGGAGCAGAACCCATGATAGAATTGCGCCCTTTCGACCGGCTGGGCGGCGGCGAACACGGCTGGCTGCGCTCGAAGCACCACTTCTCCTTCGCCGACTATCACGACGATCAGCGGATGCACTGGGGACGGCTGCGGGTCTGGAACGACGATGAGATCGCCGCCGGCACCGGGTTTGGCACGCACCCCCATGCCAACATGGAAATCGTCACCTACGTTACCCAGGGAGCCATCACACATCGGGACAGCCTGGGCAATACCGGCCGTACCGAGGCCGGGGACGTGCAGGTCATGAGCGCGGGCACCGGCATCGCCCATTCGGAATACAATCTGGAAACGGATGTGACGAAACTGTTCCAGATCTGGATTCTACCCGATGAACGCGGCGGCAAGCCATCCTGGGGGGCACGGCCGTTCCCGAAGGACGCGCGGAGCGGAAAATTCGTAACGTTAGCGAGCGGGTTGGCGAATGACACCGATGCACTGCCGATCCGGTCCAATGCCCGCGTGGCTGGGGCGACGCTGAAGGCGGGCGAGACCGCGGAATATCGGCTGAGTGCCGGTCGTTACGCTTATCTTGTGCCCGCGCGCGGCAGCGTCGACGTCAATGGCGTGCACGCGCAAACCCGCGACGGTCTCGCGATCGCCGATGAGGATGTGCTGCGGGTCACCGCATTGGAAGACACCGAGATAGTGCTGGTGGACGCCGGGTGATCAGCGCGCGCTTTGCAGCCTGCGTTCGTACCACTGCGCCAGCATGGTGCTGGGGAACAGCAGCGTAAAATAAAGCAACGCCACGACAGTATAAACCTCCAGCGGCCGGTACGTGTCAGCGGTCACCAGCGTGCCGTTATACAAAAGGTCCGGCACGGCGATGAACGACACCAGAGAGGTGTTTTTGAGCTGGGTGATCGACTGATTGACGAAGGGCGGGATCATTCGCTTGATCGCCTGCGGCAAAATAACCAATCGCATCATCGTCCATGGCCGCAGCCCCAACGCCCGAGCGGCGTCCCATTGGCCGCGCTCTATCGATACGATTCCGCCGCGGAATATCTCGGCATAGAACGCACCGGTGTAGCACGACAGGGTCAGAATGCCGGCGATCACAGCGGGAATCTGGATGCCGAGTATCACCGGCAGCGCATAATAGACCCAAACGATCTGGACCAGCAACGGTGTGCAGCGAAATGCCTCGATGAAACCGACCAAGGGGATGTTCAAAATCCAGGATTTCGACAGCCGCCCCAGCCCGACCAGCAGACCGATGAGCAAGCCGAACGCGATCGATCCCCCGGTGTAGGCCAGCGTGACCAGGATGCCGCGCCAGAACAGCGGCGCATAACGCAGGAGAAAGACGAAATCCCATTGGTAGTGCATGGGACTCGTCCCTCGTGGAAGGTCAGAAGCTCAGCGTGGACGGCACCTGATCCCGGGGCACGCCATATTTCAGCAAACCGTCGAGCAGCCACTCGCGGATTTGCCCGGTGCCGCGGTTCATATCGAGCCACGCGTTGATCACTTCCTTGAACCGCTGATCGGGTTCCCACTGAACCCCCAGGCAGCTCGGCAGTGCGACGGTGGGTTCGCCCAGCAAATGATATGGTCCCAGGCCCGGGTTCTTTCCGGCAGCGGCGAGGCCCAGGATCGCGGCCAGGATATGCGCGTCCGCTCGGCCGGATTGCAGTGCGAGGATGCATTCGTCGGTGGTCTTGAAGCCGGTCAACTGCGCCTTGGGGCAATACCGCCGCGCCGCGGTTTCATGCAGGGAGCCAAGGTCGAAGACGATCTTGATCTCGGGCTTGTTCAGGTCTTCCCAAACCTTCGGTGCGATCGCCTTGGACGACAGGCAGCCAAAGGGATGGATGATCATCGGATGGGTAAATCCGATCGACAGCGCACGCGCCGGTGTGGGGTTCAAGGCAAATGCCAGGTCGACCTTGTTGGACTGCAGGTCCAGCACCGCGTTGCCGTAGGTGGAGTCGAGGTATTCAAGCTTGGCATCGAAAATCTTGGCGATGTCCTTCGCCATCTCGACGCAGGCGCCGGACCACTCGCCGGTCGCGAGGTCCTTCTGGAAATACGGGAGAGCACCGGGGTAGGCGGCGCAGCGCAGGGTCTTGGTGCGGCGGACCCGGTCGAAGGTGCTTTCCGCCGCCGTCTGTGCCCGAGCCGTCCCGGCCAAGGCGAGGACGGGCAGCGCGAATAGGGCAGCAGCGGCGAGCGAGCGGCGGGGCAGCGCCGGCTTTTCGGTGGTCATGGGTTCTGTGTCTCCCTGGTCGGTGTCGAACCATACGCCGCCGCATCGCAACATCGAAAGGGGTTCGTGCGGGTCCGAGGCTAATTGGCGGATAAAGTTTCTGAGGATTCGCGCGGCCCCTCGGCCTCCCGCCGCAAGCGTCGGAAGCTGCGCAGGCTGAACGGCAGCATGCCAAGATAGATGAGGCCGCCCGCCGCCAAACCGCCCCAGGGATCGGCGATCAGGAGCGCGACATACAGGCCGGTGAACAGGAACAACGGCAGGACATACTGGGCGGGGACGCGGAAGTTTTTGAAGCTCCAGACCGGCAGAGTGGAGACCAGCAGCACCGCCGTGCCGATCAACGCCAGGGCACAGAACGCGGGATGTTGGGTGACCGCCAACAGATGTTCGAAGCCCAGCGTTTTTGCCTCCAACCCGAGGAAAAGCGGAAACAGCACGATCCCCGCCCCAGCCGGTGCGGGCACGCCGGTAAAGAAGTTATAGGAGTAGGCCGGTTTGGGGGCGCCATCGATGGCCGCGTTGAAGCGTGCCAACCGCAACGCCATGCAGACGGCGAACATCAGACAGGGAGTGTAGCCGTAAGCCCCCGCGCGTTGCAGGGACCACAGATAGAGTGCGAATCCCGGTGCGACACCGAAGCAGAGGAAATCGGACAGGCTGTCGAACTCGGCGCCGAACCGCGAGGTGCCCTTCAGCATGCGGGCCAGCCGGCCATCGAGCCCATCGATGATCGCCGCGGCGGTAAGCGCGACGACGGTAGCGCCGAAGCGCCCTTCCAGCGCGAAACGCATGGAGGTCAGGCCGGCGCAAAGTCCGACCATGGTCATCAGATTCGGCACGATCTGGTTGAACGAAGGGCCGGTATAGCGGGGATGCCGGCGCGGGCGGAACCGCCGCAGCCGTTCGATCGGCAGCCGGCGCGGGATTTGGTTCATGGGGCGAGCACGGCCATGACGGTCTCTCCCCCCACCATTTTCTGGCCAACCGAAACCAGCGGCGCGACACCGCTGGGAAGATAAAGATCAGTGCGGCTGCCGAAGCGGATGATGCCGAAACGCGCACCGGTGCGCACGGACTCCCCATGGTGGATGTCGCACAGGATACGCCGAGCGATCAGGCCGGCGATTTGCACGACGGCGAAGTCGCGGCCGTCGTCGAGGCGCAGGCCGATCGCATTGCGTTCGTTCGATTCGCTGGCCTTGTCCAGGCTCGCGCTGACGAAGGCGCCGTGGTGGTAGGCGATGCGGGTGACCGAGGCATCGATCGGGATGCGGTTCACGTGGACATCCAGCACCGAGAGGAAAATCGACACCTTCCACAGGGGTTCGGGGCCCAGATCCAGTTCGTCCGGCGGGGAGGCCAGCGTCACCGACACCACCCGCCCATCAGCCGGTGCGACGAAGACCCCGGGACGGGTCGGGGGCACGCGTTCGGGGTCGCGGAAGAAGAAGAAGCAGAACAACGTGAACAGCGCGCCTGTCCAAAACAGCCAGCAGGACAGAAAGAGTCCGGCGACAAGCACGGCGATACCGCCGAGGATAAATGGACGCCCCGCGGGATGCGGACCCGGGAAAGCGATGCGCAGGTCTACGATCAATGACATGCGGAGCAGCTTAGACCCGCTTTGGGCGAGGGCGGCAAGCAAATCCTCAGGCAGCGTCCGGCATCTGAACGGCGATCAGCACGCAGACCAGCGCCACGGCCCAGGCCAGATAAATGGCGATCAGTTGATCGCGGGCGGCATAGAATTTGGGCAGGTGCCAAGCAGCGGCGAGCCCCGCCAGCAAAGTCAAAGCGGGCAGCGCCACACCGAAGGTTTCCCCGGCGTAGATCGCCATGACGAAACCCATGACCATCGCCACGAACACCGGCGGGATACAGGCCAGCAGCATCATGTCGTGCTTCATCCGAGCGGCGGCGGTGATGACAAAGCCGAACAGCAGCAGTCCAAGACCGTAGGCGAGCGGCTCCAGCGCCGTTAACTCCCGATCTTCAGCGGCGAAACCAAGCCCCGCAGGCAGGCGAGCACCGAGGGTGCGACCAGCTTACCGGTGCGTGGATTTTCATCCGAGGGCACGTTTTCGATCTTCATGGTGAAGCGTGCGGCCTCGGCCTCGACCGTGATGGTGTGCGTGTTGCGGTCGACCCCGGGATCGGCCCAGATCCGGACTTTGGTGCGCACCGGACCGATGCCGGCCAAAGCCAAGGCCGCGGCGACATTGACGTTGGCGGGGAATCCGGCGGCGGCCTCCAGCGCATTGCCTTCAAACACCAACAACGGTTCGGTCAGGCCTTCGACCGAGATGGCGTTCTGTTCGAGATACGGCGCCCCGGCCAAGCCGCCCGGCGGTTTGCGGGTTTCGATGGAAACGCTTTCGATCGGGCCTTCGGCCGCCGCCCGCACCGCGTCGAGGCCAAGCAGCGCGCCAGTTGGCACGACGATCCGCCCGCCCGCCGCCGTCGCGCGGCGCACAAGATGCATTCGAGGGAGCAAGGCACCGGCTGACAGCACAACCAGGATGCGGCCGGCGTCGATCGCGGGCAGGGCTACACGGTCGAACTGCGTGGCGGGGACGCATTCCACGACGATATCGGCTGCGGCGAGATCATTGAAACCCACGAGTCGCGGCGCATTGCGAAAACCCGCGAGCTTGGCCAATGCCCGGGTCTGATCACGGGCGGCGACAGCAACAAGGCTGAGCCCCTCGACCCCGGCATCCAGCGCGCGTGCAAGCGGTAGACCGATCGCCCCCAACCCTGCGATTGCCACTGTTTTGGTCATGCCGCGCCCTCCTGTCCCTGCTCGCCCAGCATGGCGCGAGCCGCCGCGAGTTCCTCGGGCGTGTTAATATTCGTGAACGGATCATGCTTCATAGCGCCGAAATCGACCGAACGCATCCCAATCCGTTCGGCGAAATGTCGGATGTCGCGCCGTCCGGGTGTGGCAAGCAGGGCACGCAGGGCGTGCCGGCAGGACACTGGCCACAGCGCAACGAGATGGTGGATGCGTCCGTTGCTGGCCGCGCAGGCCGGGGCGGGTGCGAGTCGGTCCACGAGCCGGGTTGGCACGAACGGCGTATCGCCTGGAATCGTGAGCAGCGCCGCGGCCCCCAGAGGGTCCGCCCATTCCAGCCCGGCCAGCAGACCGGCGAGCGGCCCTTGCCCCACGAATGCCCCGTCATCGAGCACAGGCCGGTCAAATGCCGCGAATCGGTCAGGGTCGCCGTTTGCGCTGATGGCAATATCGGGGAGGCCCAAGCGCCCGAGAATGCGCCCAAGCATAGGCTGACCGCCGAGGTCCAGGAGCGGCTTGTCGAGGCAGCCGAGGCGGCGCGCCGACCCGCCGGCCAGCACCAACGCCGCGATCTTACTCATGCGGGACCTATCTCCGGGGGGAGAAACCTGGGGCGAGCGATGGGTTTCGAACCCACTACATCCAAGACCACAACCTGGCGCTCTACCAATTGAGCTACGCCCGCCATCCAGGGCGGGCGATATATGATAAGGTCGGGTGGCTCGTCAATGATGTCCAATAGGGATCGGCGCCAACGTGACGAAATACCGGGAATGGGCCGGCCGTGGCGGGTATAAGATGAAAAAAGGCCCATAACCTGCTTAGCAAGCGGGCGTTCTGCTCCGCGGAACCAGGTCACCGTCTGCCTAGGATATGAGCCCTGGTACCCAGAGCCGCCCCGAAACAGGAGAAATTGTGAAAAACCGATTAATCGCACAGTTCGCATTGAAGCTTGGCACGCCGCGTGCAAACCTAAGCCGCTGTTCACGTCGCCTCACCCGGGCGGCGATCCGGGCAGCCATCTGGTATGGGAGCGCCCGGCGAGACCGGGCTGTAGGCGCATGAAAAAGATCGAGGCTGTCATCAAACCGTTCAAATTGGACGAAGTGAAGGAGGCGCTGCACGAAGTCGGCCTGCAAGGCATCACGGTGGTGGAAGCCAAGGGTTTCGGCCGGCAGAAAGGGCATACCGAGCTCTATCGCGGCGCCGAATACGTGGTGGATTTTCTGCCGAAGGTGAAAATCGAGATCATCTGCGAGGACAGCATTGTCGAGCGTGCCGTGGAGGCCATCGTCACCGCTGCCCGGACCGGCCGCATCGGCGATGGCAAAATTTTCATCAGCGCGGTCGAGGAAGTGATCCGCATCCGAACCGGCGAACGGGGCGAAGACGCGATTTAGGCCCCTCGTCTGTTCGGCAACTGAATATGACATAACCGCTTTGCGGTCCCTGGCGGAGACGATAAAGGGACTGGCCCATCCGGGTCCGCACGGTGCGGGTCCGACTTCTTGCCGCCTCCGGCACGCCCGCGCGACGGGCACGATCGGGGCGGTTCCAAAGACCTAGAACGGGGATTTTCAGGCATGGTTAAAAAGCCGACAGGCACCGACTCGAGCGTTCAGAAAGTGCTGGACATGCTCAAGGAAAATTCGGTCGAGTATGTCGACCTGCGGTTCACCGATCCGCGCGGCAAATGGCAGCACACCGCCCAGCACATCTCGACGATCGATGAAGATGTGTTCAAGGACGGTATCATGTTCGACGGCTCGTCGATCGCCGGGTGGAAAGCGATCAACGAATCCGACATGATTCTGATGCTTGATCCCGACACCTGCGTGATGGATCCTTTCTCGGCCAAGCCGCAGGCGATCATCATTTGCGACATCGTCGAACCGTCCACGGGCCAGGGGTATGTCCGCGACCCCCGCAGCACCGCGAAAAAGGCCGAAGCCTATGTGAAGACCTCGGGCATCGGCGACGCGGTTTTCGTGGGCCCCGAAGCCGAGTTCTTCATCTTCGACAGCGTGAAGTTCGGCACCGGCGGCAACTACGGCATCTATCAGCTCGATAGCGTCGAAGGCCCGCAGTCGTCCTTGAAGGATTATCCGGAAGGCAACATGGGTCATCGTCCGTCCATCAAGGGCGGCTACTTCCCGGTTCCGCCAGTCGACGGCGATATGGACCTGCGCGCCGAGATGCTGTCCACCATGGGCGAGATGGGTCTGGCGATCGAAAAGCACCACCACGAGGTGGCGCAGAGCCAGCACGAACTCGGCATGAAGTTTGGCCCGCTGACCCAGATGGCCGATCACCTGCAAATCTATCAGTACTGCATCCACAACGTGGCCCACAGCTACGGCAAGACCGCCACGTTCATGCCGAAGCCGATCTACGGCGACAACGGTTCGGGCATGCACGTTCACCAGTCGATCTGGAAAAACGGTAAGCCGCTATTCGCCGGCAACCGCTACGCCGACCTGTCGGAAACCTGCCTGTATTACATCGGCGGCATCATCAAGCATGCCAAGGCGCTGAACGCTTTCACGAACCCGTCGACCAACAGCTACAAGCGGTTGATCCCGGGTTTCGAAGCCCCGGTGCTGCTGGCCTATTCCGCCCGTAACCGCTCCGCGTCGTGCCGCATCCCGTATGCGACCAACCCGAAAGCCAAGCGCGTGGAAGTTCGCTTCCCCGACCCCACCGCCAATCCGTATCTGGCGTTCTCCGCCATGCTGATGGCCGGCCTGGATGGCATCAAGAACAAGATCCACCC